>CAYFWG010000009.1:11559-14640 GCA_964346775.1 uncultured Mogibacterium sp. | reverse complement strand
TAAGACAAGGGAGATGTCCTCTTCTGGTTTGAGGGTAATCGCTGTAGCTACAGCATACCCTAAAACAGAAAAAGATATTCCAACGAAGATCACAGACTGTTCTTTGAAATTCTTGGGACTTATTGGTCTAGCAGATCCTCCAAGGGCAGGAATTAAAGAAGATATTGGAATATGTAACAAGGCAGGAATTCGCGTCGTTATGATCACTGGTGATAACGGTATAACTGCGGCCTCGATTGCGAAAAAAATAGGAATGCCTCATTACGACAACATCATAACCGGCGATATGCTGAACAATATATCCGACGAGGAGCTCAGGGAAAGAGTTAAGGAAGTTAGCATTTTCTCCCGAGTAATTCCCGAACACAAAATGAGAATAGTCAAAGCTTTCAAAGAAAACGGCGAAGTTGTAGCTATGACTGGAGACGGTGTAAATGACGCTCCAGCCCTCAAGTCTGCCGATATAGGAATTGCCATGGGCAAAAGAGGTAGCGAGGTTTCAAGGGAAGCCGCCGATTTGATTCTTATGGACGATAATTTCAGCACCATCGTTGAAACCGTCAAAGACGGCAGAAGGATATATGACAATATCCGTAAATCAATAGGATATATTTTCACAATACATATACCTATTGCCCTCTCGTCCTTGCTCGCACCTATCCTCGGAATTAAGCCTGGACTGGTATTCCTCTTGCCTCTGCATGTTGTTCTTCTCGAGCTGATAATAGATCCGACCTGTTCTATAGTTCTTGAAAGACAGCCTGCCGAGCGGGACATAATGGCAAGAGAACCTAGATCCGCCGATGAGAAGATTCTTTCTCGAAATACATTGGCAAAGAGCGTTATCCAGGGTCTTGTAATATTCGTCGCTTCCTTTGCAACATATTTTGTTGTACTTGGTTATACGGAGTCAAATGCTGCCATAGCAAGAGCAATGGGACTTTCGATAATAATCCTATCCAACCTATTGCTGGTTCAGGTAAACAGCTCCGACCACGATTATATGTTCCAGTCCGTCAAGCGACTTGCTGGAGATAAGGTCATGTGGGCGGTAAACATTTTGACACTTATAGGTTTATTTGTGATCCTATACACTCCTGTTTGCGGCTTCCTGAAATTATCACCTCTATCCGCAATTCAGCTCCTAAGCGTACTTGGAATATCCATCGCTGCGGTAATGTGGTACGAAGTAGTAAAGCTGATAAACAATATCCGAAACCGTTAGCGCCTCTAGTATAATCATATCCCCGAGCATAATCGCTCGGGGATTTTGGTTAAAAAGCTTCTACCTATCTTCGTTTGCGTTTCATTTCTACAACTGTGATAAATGATATGACTGCAAGAGTTAATCCGACAAATGGTAATTTAGGAATTCTATCTCCCGTTTGAGGGCTCGGTTTTCTAACCTTTGCATCTGTAAATTCCACAGTCTGCTCCTTGTTATTTATATCTGCATGTACCGCGACGACTTCTCCGTCCTTCGATAATTCTTCATAAGCTACTACAGCTTCTGTGTTAAGCGATGAGCTGTCGAACTTAAACTCTATCTCTAAAGATTCTTCGGACGACTTAGGTGTAAACTTGATATCGTTTAATATTTCCCTGCCTTTATCTGCCGTCGGTTTACCTTTTTCTCTATCTACAAGTCTTCCCGTCAAAGTGTATTCTTCTCCTGGTATGAGGTTTTGCATGCTGACCGTGTCGTATAGAACTGTATTCTCAGATACAGTCATACTATGTTTCTCAGTAGCTCTGTCGAGCAATGTAGTTTCGATAATCGGTATATCTTCATTGAGGAAGGTTTTCTTATCCTCCCATGCTCCACCTTCATTTTTCGATCCGCCAAGCCAAAGAGTACCCTTTTCTTCACCTGTAATTACAAAGTCGAATCCTGGCAAATCACTTCCATCCAGCTTATACATATTAAGCATATTAGAAGGATCAAAACCTATTTCTTCTATCCTGTATCGTCCAGCATATAGGCTTCCAAAATCTATAATACCCTTTTCATCAGTCTTCTTTGTCATTTTCAAATCGACTCCGAAGTCGGTTTTCCCCGTCAACCTGAATTCTATGTCTTTGAGGTTTTGTCCTGGATATTCTTTCTCAAGCATGACAGGAGTTCTTTTTGCCTTATTCTCAAAAGTAAGTACAGCTTCCCTATTAGTGTCCGTCAATTTAATTGTTTGAGGTTCGGGTTTCTTATACCTCTTAGCCTGTTCCTCGCTCATAACTTCTGTCACCGTATACTCGCCTGCTTCCAGATTCGTAAACACCTTCTGTCCTGTTTCGTCTGTTTCAAACTCTTCCTCAAAAACTCCTGCCGCTCCGAGAAAGTCTATTTTATTAATATGTACTGTGTATTCGCCTGCCTTATGCGATGTTCTTTCTGCCTCAGATTCCGTTTCATCCTTGTCGTTTGTTTTGAGGTTTATTTGAGTAGTAATAGAAATCTTCTTTTCTTCCCTTGTCGCTTCAGTTTCTTCAGGTTGTGTCTCTTCAGATTGAGACGCTTCTGCTTGAGAATCGTCCTTAGGTTTATCCTCAGCATTCGAGTCTCCACCCGATTCAGAATCGTTATTATTTGACGGATTCGCTGCCTGATTTTCTTCACCGCCCTCAAGTGGAGCATCACCTTCAGGCGTATCGTTCACGATCGGTTTAATAATATTTGTAAATTTGACAGTAAATTCTCCAGTCTCTCCATTTTTAGCAGCTGAATTCAGAGCTTCAAGATCTTTGGTGTCGACCTTCCATTCTTCCGATATATATTTTTCTTCATCGTATTCGATGTCTGGCTCGCATCTGCGTATAAGCTCATCTTCTGTCAGGCTAAGATTATTAAAAAGTCGTCCTTTTACTTTGAATTTGAAACCTGCAACGCTTCCTGCATCGTCTACCTGTTTGATTACGCTCAAGCCGACCAAAGGTCTAAACCTGTTTGTCCAGGTTAGTGCAGATACTTCGTTTTCCTTTATTTCAACTTCCTTATCACCACCGAGAGATTCATAACTCTGCTTTTGTTCTTCTGTAAGTATTTCATTCACAGTGTACTTTCCGCGCTTCTTTCCTTTAACTTCT
>CAYFWG010000009.1:10899-11549 GCA_964346775.1 uncultured Mogibacterium sp. | reverse complement strand
GACCATCTTTATCTGTAGAACCTGTATAGACTATCTTTGAATCCTTAGTATTTCTGAATTCGAATTTGAAGCCTTGAGCACTTCCCTTTAGATTTCCTTCTTCATCTCTCAGTCCGTCTTCTGAAAGTTCTTTTACCAACTCAGCTTCTCCTGGTTTGATCGGGATTACATTAAAGGTCGCGAGCCTTTGATAGTATAAATTCGTGTTTTTGGGAGAAAATATGTATGCACTGAAATGCGTATCCTTCGGGAAAGCCTTTGATTTGGCATCGTTATATATCTTGTGTGCCGCCTTGCTTTCCTTGCTTGTAACTCCGCTCGAATTCGGCCACTTGGTCCATTTATCTCCGTTGTGATATGCAAGATGCATAGCCAATCTTAATATACGAACATTCGAGCCTGTCTTGGAATACTTTGCCGATTGCAGATGTGCGTAGTAATACAAAAGCTTTGCAACATTTCGCGACTTTGCTGGTGACGACGCCTTAATCTTCGTTAGTGTTCCGACGGTTCCTTTTTTCGGATACAGTTTCCCCGTATCTATACAATATGAGTATCCCGACAAACCGGTTACTTTACCTACATGTTCCGTAGCAGATCCCGCTTTCAATGCTTTTACAGATGTTAGTTTCACCGATGCTGCATTAGCT
>CAYFWG010000009.1:0-10889 GCA_964346775.1 uncultured Mogibacterium sp. | reverse complement strand
GTAATTTGTGCTAAAAAGTCTTTATTAGAATTAGCATGATTAGTATCAAGATGCTTACAAGTCTCGATTGCAAATCGCTCCTTTTACCTATCATGTCTTGTCCGTTGTTATCTTTCCACATTTAAAAATCTCCTCTCGATATCTTTTACCTTTGTTTCCACTCTTCGTGGTATAAGGTTATATCGAGGCGGAAAAACAGTCGAACGTTCTGCGTGCGAAAATAAGCATCGGAGTTTCGATTTAGAGTCTAATCTAAATGAGACGGGATTCATTTATAAAATATAGGATTTATGTCGGTTATCAGAATCAAGAAATGTCCGATATAATACAAAAACTGCACATAAAACAAAAGCGATGATTCTCATCACCGCTTCAGCTTGTCAATTTCTATGTTTTTTATGGAAAAATTATATGGAGGTGTGAACTGTTCGTTCGCTTTCTGTATCTATATAATAACCCTTCTTTATGAAGAAATAGTGAACCTTATAAGTACATTAAGAGTGCATTATAGGTAGGAAATGAGTTTTTGGAAGAAATTCATGCCCGTTTTGAGTTCTGAAGGGGCAGGGAGCTTACTTTCCTTGCCAGACTTCCCGTTATATCCAGGGAAAGATTCCATGGATTGTGCGAATTTCTTGAAATCCGAATACTTAATTGGAGCATTAATTCCCGATTCTTCCGAATTGATCTTCGGATTCCACATCTTGGTTGAATTCGCCCATGTTCTTAGCTCGGTTTCCTTCCAAATTGTTTCCATGCTCTTGTAATCGGCCAAATCACACCAGATGCTGAAATAGCCTCCACCGAATTTGTCTTCCTTCACCGTCTTATTGGCGCCCGCTTTGCTCGAGAATGACCTCGGATTCCAATTTTTATATATATTCTCCGAATTCACGGTTTTGTATTTGGTCTTCATATAGTCGCCAGTGCCGAAATCCGCAACAACATAGTAGCACCATTTCGAAATATCATTATAGACGGTATGTCCTCTATTGGCGTGAATCTTTGCCGCCTCGTTGCCTCCCGACCAATAAACAACATCTACAGATTTCTTAAGATCTATGTGTTGGTCCTCGCTAAGAGGCCTGATATCGTCGTTGAAAACCCTGCATTTGTACCCGTCTTTTTCGAGCCTCCCGCTGACGGTATTCAGATAGTTGATAAAAGCGTCTTTCGCACTTCCATTCTTTATTCCAAGAGTCTTAACAGCGTATTTGTCCCAATGCTCCAAAGCATCCCAGCGATTGCTATAATTAAAGGACTTTCCACCGAGTTCAAACTCGTTCCACCCAAGAATTTCATCTCCGCCTATGTCAAAGTTCTTACTTCCCTGCTTGCGGAAGAAGTCCGCATAATCGTCGATCAGTGCATTCATGAAGGCGACATCGTATTCATCGGTAACATCTATACCTATACCGTTTGATTTGCTTGTCTTTCCTTTATAACTGTAGTGATTAGCAATAGAGCCGAATCCCTTTGTTGTCTTGTCATATGTCTTGCCTTCATAGGTGAAAGAAAAGTTAGGATTCTTCTTAAGATATTTCTCGTACTTCTCGATTATATATCGGTTGTGTCCAGGCACATCAAATGAAGGAATTATTTCCATATTATATGTCCTTGCGATTTTGGCAATTTCCTTCATCTCCGACCTGCTTATAGAATCAATACCTTCTGTAAGCCACGGGAATTTCTCGGAGTCAAAGCGGACTCCTTGCGCCTCGGAGAAATGCAATATCAGCTTGTTATATCTCTGGAAGGACGACCTCTTGATAAAGTTCTCTATCCATTCTTTGGAGAAATATTTTCTGCCACAGTCTAGGAATATGCTCCTCTCAGCGGAATCAGGAGCGTCTTTGATCCGGCAGCCGTCTAGCACAACCTTTCCGTCTTCATTGTTCTTTTCACCTGAAAGCTGGAGAAGCGTCAGTAGTCCGTAGTAAAGTCCTTCGTTTTCGATCGCATCAATTCTAATGCCACCATCTTCAACGGCCAAAGTGTACGATTGATCTCGATCTGATGTACCAAGATCGGAATTGAATTCTTCTCTTTGTTTTTCATCAACTATTTGATGGATTACAATATCGTTTTCCTTCGCGAATTTTTCATTGCCATATACGATGGAAAGAGGTTTTTCGGTAGGAATTTTCTCGGACGCAAATTCAGCATCTATCAGTCTTACTGTGCTTAAGATTCTGTCATCTGGAATACTGTCCGTTGCAATATAAAATCTCGTCTTGTCGTTAATCTCGAAACTACCTTCGATTTTCTCGTATCTTCTTACAAGAGCCTCAACCACCGTATTTGCATCCGGCGTAAGTATTGGCTCGACTTTCGCTTTGCCGTCCTTGCTTGCATCCTTACTGCCGAACAAATCAAGAGCAACAGCCTCAGGAGACCGCGCGTCGCCAGCAGACGGCTTTTCATCTTCTGCAAATGTGGATATAGGAAATGATAATGCTATGCACGTTATCAATAATAAGCTCAATAATTTTAATCTTTTCATATGTATTAGACTTTAGATTCCCTTCTATATAAAACAATTCCGATAATCAATGTGAATATCTCGGCAACAAGCATCGCCCACCAGATTCTTTCGCCTCCAAAGGCGTTAACCACTATTAATATCGCTGGAACAAGCATATATGTGCATCTTCCAAGAGATATGGTAACTCCATAAATAGGTTTCTCAAGAGATGTAAACCCAGATGCAAGAATTACATTGAATGCTGTAAATATGCTCGCGATTACAAAACTCCTCATCGCATATACAGTATATTCTATAAGTCCAGCATCTGATGTGATAAATATTCCTACGATCTGTTTTGCGAACACGAGGACAGCGGCTATTGCGACAGCTTCTATCAAAATTGCCGTTCTAAACTGGTATTGCATCAGCTTTCGAATATTATCTTTTTCTCTTCTTCCGTTATAGTAGCTGATCAAAGGCTGTGTTCCCTGTCCGATTCCTATAGCTATAATCACGAGTAGTTGTGCGATATATGCTATCGCCGAATAGCTTATCAATGCTCTTTCGTTCAGAAAACTTTCTATAGAGTGCACGTAAACAAATGTGACGATGCCAGGCGATAATTCCGATATACCTGTAGGTATTCCGTTAGTGACACACTTAATGACACTTCCCTTTTCCCACTTGAAACGCTTGAATCTTATCGTTGCCCTGTGAGACAAGAAATGCATCAGATAAAGGATTATAACACCCATCTGCGCAATAGCAGTCGCAAGTGCCGCACCGAATATGCCCTTGTCCCATACAAATATAAACAGATAGTCGAGGATGCAATTGGCAATGACTCCAGTTGAAACGATTATCGTTGCGAGTGAGGGATGTCCGTCTGTCGCCATCAAGATCTCAAATGTATAAGAAAAGAGAAAAAATGCCGAAAAAGGTGCTATCGTCCCTATGTATATGATTACATATGGCTTGATTTCTTCCGTCGCCCCGAGGAAATCTGCAAACTTCTCTGTGTTGAACATGACTAACAGGATGAGGATTGCAGCAACTATTGCGAGTGCTGCTATGTTGCGCGTGAAAACCCTGCCCGCCTCTTCGGTATTTCCCTGACCTTTCAATCTCGCGACCGTCGTAGATGTTCCGACCGCAAAGGTAATCGATAGAGCCCAAAGCAGAGTTATGTAAGGAGCTGAAATATTGACCGCTGCCAAAGCGATCTCTCCAACTCCTCGTGCGACGAATATTCCGTCAACCAATGTATATGCGGTAAAAACCGCTTGAGCCGCTATAGAAGGCACTATATATCTTATATAGGTCTGCCTTAGCGTCATTCCCTGCAACATTTTCTAAGAACTCCTCTTGCTCTATGCAAATACTCCTTTGGCCCATATCTCTATTCCGATAGCGATAAGAATAACACCTCCCAGAATCGAGGCTTTTCCCGCCAGTCTGGTTCCAAACTTTTTGCCTATCGCAATTCCGATGAAGCAAACTCCCAAGGTAATAAATGCTATTATCAATGCCGAAATAACCGCCATGAAAAAACCGTATTCAGCTATGGAAAATCCCACAGACATTGCATCTATCGACGTAGCTATGCCTTGAAGAAGCAATGTTCCCATAGAGATTCTGCATACGTTCCCAGTACATGTCATCCGAGTCATATCGTCTGAAATCCCATCTTTGTTGTCTCTTATTTCTTTGAGCCCATCTTTTAACATCTTGCCACCTATGTAAAGCAGCATAACAAGAGCAATCCAAGGTATGAAATATTTAAATGCATCAAAAGCTTTGGCTATAGTGTGAATACACGCCCAGCCAATCAAGGGCATTACACCCTGAAATCCCGCGAAAATGCCTGCCATACCGAGCATCCTCGAAGCTTTCATTTGAGGCTCGCTCAAGCCGTTCGCAAGTGATACAGAAAATGCATCCATCGCTAATCCAAGACCAAGCAGTATACTATTAAGTATAAATCCTACATCAAAGGTTTCCATATTAATCTTCCCATTACTTAAGTTTATGCAAGAAATAATTCCTTCAAATAACAAAAGCGTGAAGCAGTATCTTGCACAGACCTCACGCTCTCATTGTACATATTTAGCTTTTAACTAACAAGTGCAACTTGACTTCCACATATTCTCTTTTCGGTATTTTTCACTTATTAGCCTTCTATCTAGTATCCTATCTTATAAACAATTTTACCAGACTTGTAAAATCACTGCATGTTGCTCCGCCTACAGTTCCAGTCATTCTGTCGCCAATCTCAAAATCCGCCTTTGTAACTGCAGTCTCGAGCTTATTCGCCTTATCGATTAGGCCTATGTGTCTCAGCATCATTACAGCAGCAGTCATAAGACTTGCTGGATTTGCAAGATCCTGTATGCCCTCTTCGACCATCCTTGGAGCGCTTCCATGAATAGCTTCAAACATAGCGTAATCGTTTCCGATATTAGCCGATCCTGCCGTACCTACGCCACCTTGTATCTGAGCTGCTTCATCGGTAATTATATCTCCATAAAGATTAGGAAGTATAAAGACTTCGAATTTGTTTCTTATATCCTTGTTGACGAGATTCGCTGCCATAATATCCACAAACCAGCAATCTGTTTGTATTTCCGGATATTCTTCGGAAACTTCGAGGCATATTTTCTGGAAATCTCCATCTGTCTTTTTTAATATATTAGCTTTTGTGACTATAGATACTTTTTTTCTGCCGTTTTCTCTCGCGTAATCAAAAGCCGCTCTTGCAATTCTTCGACTTCCTTCCTCGGTTGTCACCTTGAAGTCCACAGAAAGCTCTTCCCCGATTTTGACACCCTTACTGCCCAAAGCATATTCGCCCTCCGTGTTTTCGCGGAAGAACATCCAATCGATCTTCTCTTCGTCGATCTTCACAGGTCTTACGTTCGCAAAGAGGTCAAAATGTCTGCGAAGGAATACATTGGCGCTCTCGAGGTTCTTGCCTCCCATCGAAGCATTAGGTGTGGTTGTCGGTCCTTTGAGAAGAACATCGCAGGTTTCGAATTGATCCAGCACGACTTTAGGCACTGTTTCTCCTGCACTCAATCTCTCTTCTATCGTGAACCCTTCTATATCTTTCAGCTCAAGCCTACCTTCAGCAATTTCATCTGCGAGCAATTCTGAAAGCACTTCTTTGGTAGCCTTCATTATTATCGGACCTATACCATCTCCTGGAGCTGTTCCAATAACCGTCTTATCACCACGCCCTTTTCCATCGTTTGTAGTTTCCTTCATTTTGGAATTTCTCTCGTATTGCTCGAAGAGGAGAAGTCGAAAACTTTCCGCAGCTTCACCGATTTGCTTTTCTATTTCCTTAGTAACCATATCTATCAATCCTTATTAGCTATCAATCCTTATTAACTTTCAATCGTGTATTTAAGAAGTCCTCCCTTCAGAAGAATATTCTTCTGGCGTTCGGCAAGTTCCATCTTCAGCTGAATCTCATGTCCGTCAACTGTAGCTGTTACTAAATCTTCCTGGAGGCCTTTATGAAGCCCCTTAATATCTATCTCCATTCCCTGCTCAACAAGGTCATAATCCTCTTCATTCACAAATATCAGAGGAAGTATTCCTGCATTTACCAGGTTTGCAGCATGAATTCGCGCAAAGCTCTTTGCGATAACTGCCTTTATTCCCAGTTCGAGTGGAACAAGTGCCGCATGTTCTCTCGATGAACCCTGTCCGTAATTATGTCCGCCGACGATAACTCCGGATCCTGCATTTCTTGCTCTTTCAGGGAATTCCGTATCTACGACCTCAAAGCAGAAGTTCGTAAGGTGTGGAATATTTGAACGATAAGGAAGTATCTTCGCTCCTGCAGGCATAATATGATCCGTTGTGATATTATCTCCTACCTTTAATATGACTTCCGTAGAAATAGAATCCGCAAGAGGATATGTCTTAGGGAATGCCTTGATGTTCGGTCCCTTTATAACTTCCGCTGCTGCCGCTTCCTCATCAGAAAGAGGAGGAATGAGACCACTGTCGTTGATTCTAAACTTCTCAGGAATATCGTATATCGAAATGTCTGCTTTTGAGTCACAGCTCGAAGGATCTGTAATATAACCTGTCAAGGCGGAGGCTGCCGCTGTCTCTGGTGATACCAGATAAACCTGACCATCCTTTGTTCCAGATCTTCCCAGGAAATTTCGATTGAAGGTTCTCAGAGATACTCCACCCGAACTCGGAGAAAATCCCATTCCTATACAAGGTCCGCAAGCGCATTCGAGGATTCTCGCACCAGCATCGATAAGGTCTGTCAAAGCGCCACATTCAGCCATCATGCTGAACACCTGTCTCGAGCCCGGAGATATAGATAGGCTTACCTTATCCGAAATCTTCTTTCCCTTGAGCATCGATGCAACAGAGAGCATGTCCGTAAGAGAAGAATTCGTACAAGAGCCTATGCAAACCTGATCGACCTTAACAGCATCGAGTTCTGCAACAGGCTTAACATTATCCGGACTATGAGGACAGGCTGCCAAAGGTTTTAGCTCGCTCATATCTATATAAATAGTCTTGTCGTATTTTGCATCTACATCGCTCGCAAGCGGAATCCAGTCTTCTTTTCTTCCTTGAGCTTCGAGAAATTTCTCTGTGTTTTTGTCACTTGGGAATATAGAAGTTGTCGCCCCCAGTTCTGCTCCCATGTTGGTTATTGTGCATCTTTGAGGAACTGTCAAACTTTCTATCCCTTCACCGCCGTATTCGACTATGCTTCCAACTCCACCCTTGACCGTCAGCTGCCTGAGAACTTCGAGGATAATATCCTTTGCAGAAGCACCATTTTGCAATTTGCCTGTCAATTCAACTTTAATCATCTTAGGCATTGGAATATAGTAGGCTCCTCCGCCCATTGCAACTGCAACGTCCATACCGCCTGCACCTATGGCGAGCATTCCAAGTCCACCGCCTGTAGGTGTGTGTGAATCGGAACCTATGAGGGTTTTGCCTGGTATTCCGAATCTTTCGTAGTGCACCTGATGACATATTCCGTTTCCCGGCACCGAGAACCAGATTCCGTATTTTGCGGCTACACTTTGAATATATCTGTGATCATCCGCATTCATATAACCTGCTTGTAGTGTATTATGGTCGACATATGCCACTGATCTTTCCGTTCTGACTTTCGGTATCCCCATGGATTCGAATTCAAGATATGCCATCGTTCCCGTCGCATCCTGAGTCAACGTTTGATCTATCTTTATTCCAATTTCACTTCCGGCCTTCATCTCTCCACTCAGAAGATGCGCCTCTATAATTTTCTGTGCTATCGTCTTGCCCATATATCCGTCCTTTAATCGTCCTTTTTTATATTATCTGTACTTAATCTTCTATTCGTAAATTACTTCGATTATCTATCTTTGCTTACTCATGTAATCGTTTATCTTCTTATGGATCTCGCCTACTCCTATTTCGGCAACTCTTCCCGAAGCATATTCACTATCGATCCAGTCCTTGATGTATTGAACTACATTGCTTTGCTTATCTACCTGTTTATCTCCCAGTAGTCCATAGCGTTTGTTTATCCATACTGCGATTCCTGCCGCCCCAGACGACTGGTTGATATTAACAAGAGGAGGCCTGTTCAGAAGCTTTCCTGTATCGAAAATATTATAAATTTCTTCGTTTTTGAGTAATCCATCGGCATGTATCCCTGCTCTGGTCACATTGAAATTGGAGCCAGCAAAAGGTGTCTGAGCTGGTATTGTGTATCCGATCTGCTCCTCATAATATTGAGCCATCTCCGTTATTACAGTCGTATCCATTCCGTCGAGGGATCCTTTTAACTGTGCATATTCGAAAACCATAGCCTCGACAGGTATATTGCCCGTCCTCTCTCCTATTCCGAATAGAGTACAGTTTACTGCACCGCAGCCGTATAGCCATGCCGTGGCGGCATTAGAAACAGCCTTGTAGAAGTCGTTATGTCCGTGCCATTCAAGAGACTCGCTCGGCACTCCTGCATATTGCTGAAGTCCGTAGATGATTCCCGATACAGATCTAGGAAGTGCAACTCCCGCATAAGGAACCCCGTATCCCATCGTATCGCAAAGACGGATTTTTGCAGGCATATTTGCTTCCTCTGCCATCTCCTGAATCGCTTTCACAAATGGAACGACAAATCCGTAGAAATCGGCCCTAGTTATATCTTCAAGGTGACAACGAGGAACTATTCCGGCTTCGAAGGCATCGTAAATTACCGAGAGGTAGTGTTCCATCGCTTGCTGACGGGTCATTCCCAGCTTATAGAAAATATGGTAATCCGAACAGCTTGTAAGTATTCCTGTTTCCGTTACGCCCATCTCCTTGACGATTTTGAAGTCTTCTTTTCTTGCCCTTATCCATGTGGTTATCTCAGGAAATTCGAGACCGAGTTCCTGGCAAGCTCTGATATTGGCCTTGTCCCTGTCACTGTAAGTGAAGAACTCCGTTTGTCTTATTATTCCGTTAGGACCTGAAAGCCTCGACATCATCTTATATAAATCGACAATTTGTTTCGTCGTATAAGGCTCTCTGGATTGCTGCCCATCTCTAAAAGTAGAGTCTGTAATATATATCTGTTCTGGCATCCCGTAAGGACTCGTTCTGAAGTTGAATCCTACCTTGGGAACTTCCGTATATTCAAAGAACTCACGGAAGAGATGCGGATCGGGAACGTCTTGTACCTCGTAACTGTACGCTTCCATTTCCAGAAGATTGGTCTTTTTACTGAGTTTGGTTTTCCTGTTTCTCAGATTATCATTGCTGTCCATAACATCCACCCTTCTTTCTCTTTAATTCATAGTAATAATTGTATACTTGTATTCTATAATTGAGCCGTCTTTATGTCAATAAAAATACTCTCTTCTACGCGAAATTTCAAGCATTTCGCCTGTTATTTATTCTACATTCTGAACTAAAAAAAGAACCCTCGCCTTTTCTCCGGCTTCGGGTTCTCATAGTTTATTAGTTATTTTTCGATGATTTTCGGCGTATTTGTATACAATCTGCCTTCTACAGATACCATTCCGTGTCTCTCTCGGAATTCGAAATCTTTTCGAATACCTTCTGTGCTGCCTCTGCAGCTTTTGGAGATAATCTGCTTATCCTGTGCACAGGAAGATTTCCGTCGATATGGAGAGGTGCCGGCTTAATTCTAAGGCCCTCTATCGTACAACCCGATAGCCTCCTGAGTTTGTTCGATGCCGCATCGACAAAGGCTTTGACAGCACCGACTTCTTTCAAGCGCCTACAAGCGATATTGCCATCTCCTTTGGTTGGAAAAGCAGCTGCTCCTATTACCTTAAAGCCTTGGTCCTCTGAAAAATGATGTAATTCGTAAAGAGCATTTCCGTAAGACTTCGTGCCGTAAGAAACAAGAACTATTGTCATAGTTCCGTTTCCGCAAATTTTCTTAATCGCCTTCAATCCTTGTAGCGGAATCTTGCCTACATATACAGGCATTCCAATTATAGCTACGGTTTCGTCATCAAAGGTTAAATTCTTTGCATCTTCATTATTGATATCTATGCACTTCCACGAGGCTTTCTCAACGCATTCTTCGTTTATCTTCTCGGTAATCTCCTGCGCTAGCAACCTTGTTATGCTCGCGGTCCTCCCTTGCGAGCTGAAGTATAAACCAACAACTCTCTTTATCATTATTTTAATTAGTCCAATCTTTCATATTTACTTCCATAGTTCACATTGTAGCACTCAAGTTGGAATTAATGAGGTAGTTCATGTGAAGATTGGGAGACGAGACCCGATTAGCTATTCAAAAGATCTGCCGTATTCTTCATTCCAAGCTTCAAAGTAATTGATTTTCATAGCCCTCTTTACATCCGCAAGTGTTACTGCTGCAGTTTTTCTTGCCTCTGCAGTTCCCTCTTCCAAAGCAGCAATTACTTCTTCGATATGCTCTTCGTAATAAGCCCTCTTCTCGCGTATAGGTGTCAGGAATTCGTTAAGAACCGCAAAGAGGAATTTCTTAACTTTGACATCTCCCAGCCCTCCCCTACGGTAATGATCCTTGAGCTCATCTAAATTATTGTACTCAGGAAGATATTTTTCGAAGGAATCTTCTTTGATAAATGCATCGAGATAAGTAAAGACAGTATTGCCTTCTATCTTGCCTGGATCTTCAACTCTGAGGTGTCCCGGATCGGTAAACATCGACATGACTTTTTTCTTGAGCTCGTCTTCCGAATCGGACAGATATATAGTGTTTCCCAAAGACTTCGACATCTTCGCCTGTCCATCTGTTCCCGGCAGTCTTTGACAAACTTCGTTTGGAGGAAGATATATTTCTGGCTCTATCAGAACATCACCATAAACCGAGTTGAATTTGCGGACTATTTCCCTGCACTGCTCGAGCATAGGCTCCTGGTCGTCGCCCACAGGAACGACGGTC
>CAYFWG010000008.1:12261-14786 GCA_964346775.1 uncultured Mogibacterium sp. | reverse complement strand
AGGATATCTGTCTTCTACATAAGCTTTCTCCCTCGATACTATTTCCATTTCCGAAAAGTCATCAATTATCTTAGCTTTTTTCCCAGCCGTATCCAGCATTAAAAGTATAGAAATATTGCTGAGTGTATGGTCGATTCTTCCTCCTATAACTCCGATGAGGAGGAAATCTTCGAAGCCCCTCTTTATACCTTCCTTCGCCGCAAACACCGTATCGGTATCGTCTTTGGCGATTGGAAGAACTATCGTTTCGGTGCCGTCGTTCGGATTTTCGTATGAATCAAAATCTCCAATTATAAGATTCGGCTCTACTCCCAGCTCCTGTCTGTGCTTCAATCCACTGTCGCAATATATATAGTAATCGTTCGGAAAAAGCATGCTTTGGATGAAATCATAATCACCTATATCCGCTCCGCCGACTATTACACATCTCTTCAAAGATTCACTCATTAGTCTTCTAAACCTTTCTCTCTTGAAGTCAGATAAAAAGGCATTGCTATAAGAATGCACCCGCCGATTATATTACCCAACGTTACAACAGATAGATTGTACCAGTATCCGGCAAAGCTAATGGCATCATTTCCCCCGTTATTAAACAATGCGAGAGTGAGAGTTGTCATATTTGCGATACTGTGCTCAAAACCTGTCGTAAAGAAAGCGAAAATGCACCAAAATACCATTATGAGTTTGCCTGATTCGGACTTCAGCTGTATCCCGCACAAGGCAGACGAGCATATTACATAGTATTGCTCTTGTAAGAAGAGGTACAAAGCCTGCCGTCATCTTGGTAGCCGCAGCATTCGTTACAGTTATCAATGTTGCTCCTGTATAAAGACCTGTGAGGTTGAAAAGCCATGCGAGAAATACCGAGCCTATTAGGTTCCCGATCCAGCAGAATACCCAAAGTTTCAACGCTTCGGGCAAAGATACCGTCTTTTTTGTCATGGCTGCCGTGATGCAAAGATTGTTGCCAGTAAAGAGTTCTCCTCCTGCCATAATTACCAAGCTGAGTGCTACAGCAAAGCTTCCGCCCATTACTAATTTTGAAAACGGATTGTCGCTAAGAGCTCCTCCTGCTGTGAAGCAAAGAAATACTCCAAAAGACATGTAACCTCCGGCTATCAGAGACATCATCAGGTATCCGACTGGATTATTCCTTAGAAGCTTCGTCTTTGATTCTCCGACACTTGCAAGTTTCGCATACTCCTCTTTAAACATTTTTCTCTCCTAATTCAGCACAGGTTTATTGTATGTTCTTGAGCTTCAGATTATTAAGCAAGCTCCCCTAGAATTATAGTATAGGCAAATCGTTTTGTGTAGATGAAAAACATTTTCCTCGAACTAAAAAACAAGAGGTTATCCGAATATCTCGGATAACCCCGTACTATTTTTGACAATATATGCTTTTCGTTCGTGAAAAGACTATTTGTTCATCTGTGCGGCAACTTCTGCTGCGAAGTCCTCTTCTTTCTTCTCGAGTCCTTCTCCTACTTCGTATCTTTCCATAGATACGATTTCTACATCCTTGCCGAGATCCTTAGCTGCCTCTGCAACATACTGCTTAACGCTGAGGTCTCCATTCTTTACGAAAGCCTGCTCAGTAAGGCATACTTCCTTAAGCTCTTTCTGAATCTTGCCGTCAACAATCTTGTCTGCGATTTCAGGCTTCTTTCCTTCGTGGATAACAGCTTCCTTGAGGATTTCTCTTTCCTTCTCAATCCAGTCCTGTGCAACGTCTGCAGAACTTACGAACTTAGGTGCCATTGAAGCTACCTGCATAGCAACGTCTCTACCGACCTGCTCAACTTCGTCCCAGAGAGCTTCAGTCTTAAGACCTACGATAGCTCCGATTCTTCCGCCACCGTGAATGTATCCGACGTATTTAACTCCGTCTTCATCCATCTTGGAGATTCTTCTGATGTTCATGTTCTCGCCGATTTTAGCGATCTTCTCTGTGAGAACATCCTTAACCTTTGCTCCGTCGAGATCTCCTTCAAGAAAATCATCAATTGTATCTTGAACCTTGTCGAGGGCCTGCTTTGCAAGTCTTTCAACAAACTGTACAAACTCTTCGTTCTTGGAAACAAAGTCTGTCTCCGAGTTAACTTCTACCATTGCAGCCTTAGTGTGGTCTTCGTTGAAGTCCATTCTTACGAGTCCTTCAGCCGCTATTCTGCTCGACTTCTTCTGAGCCTTGAGAATTCCGTTCTCTCTCAGCCAGTCTGCAGCCTTATTAATATCGCCGTCTACAGCTACGAGTGCCTTCTTGCAGTCCATCATTCCTGAACCTGTCATCTCACGTAGCTCTTTAACCAGTTTTGCGGTTATTTCAGCCATAATTTCCTCCTTGTTATGTTTTATATCTGTTTCTCTATTTATTATTCTATTATTCTGCGTCTTTTGTTTCTTCTGCTTCTTCTGCATTTTCTGCATTTTCTACAGTTGCTTCAGGAGCTTCCTGGAAACTTTCGCCCTGTTTCGATTCGATAACAGCGTCAGCCATAGTGCTTGTAATCAGTTTAACTGCT
>CAYFWG010000008.1:9510-12251 GCA_964346775.1 uncultured Mogibacterium sp. | reverse complement strand
GTCGTTTGCAGGGATAATATAGTCGACATCATCAGGGTCGCAGTTTGTATCTACGATACCGATAACAGGAATTCCGAGAATTCTTGCTTCTTTAACTGCAATCTTTTCCTTCTTAGGGTCTACTACGAAGATTGCTCCTGGCATTCCCTTCATGTCCTTGATTCCACCAAGATATTTCTCAAGCTTATCTGCTTCTGCATTAAGTTTAAGAACTTCTTTCTTAGCATACTTATTGATTGTTCCATCAGCTTGCATTTCTCTGATTTCTGCGAGTCTATCGATTCTCTTGCTGATAGTCTTGTTGTTAGTAAGCATTCCGCCAAGCCATCTCTCGTTAACAAAGAACATTCCGCATCTTTCGGATTCGTCCTTGATAGCTGCCTGAGCCTGCTTCTTAGTTCCTACGAAAAGAATCGGTTTGCCTGTTTCAGCGATTTTTCTCATGCAATCGTAAGCCTTGTCGATCAGCCCGAGTGTCTGCTGAAGGTCTATGATATAGATTCCGTTTCTCTCTGTGAAGATATAAGGAGCCATCTTAGGGTTCCATCTTCTTGTTTGGTGTCCGAAATGAACACCTGCTTCTAAAAGCTGTTTCATTGATACTACTGACATTTTTCTACCTCCGGTTAATAACATCCATTACGGGAGTCAACCTTAAACCCATGTTAGGGCACCGCAGTCAACCGTAATGTGACTAATATAAAATCTTGCGCTTTCGACACGCCCAACCATTATACGGTTTGGCGGTGGCTATTGCAAGGATTTTTTGCTTTTATTACTGCCTAAATATATGGTTCCTGCAACTATAACAGTAAACGGGACTGTAAGAAGGACGGCAAGGCTTGCTATTAACGCTTGAGCCATCTCAACAATCACCATTTCTTTGTTCATAAGGCTTATGAAAGATGATGAATATGTAATCAAAATCATGACATCTGTAAGGGATGAACCTATGTATGCGAGCACCAAGGTGTTTGCCATAGTACCCATAACGTCCCTGCCTATTTGCATTCCACTCTTCAGCAGTTCTACAAAATGAATATCTGGCACGTGCCTGACTATCTCATTCATCGAGGAAGAGATATCCATAGCTACGTCCATTATCGCTCCGATTGCACCTATAACGATTCCAGCAAAGACAAGGCCCAGAAGATCTATAGGCTTATCCTTGGAAAGCATGGTTATATACATCGAATGTTCGTCTGTAAGTCCCGACAGCATCATCCACTTATTCATTAAAACAGTTATAATCGCAGCGATTCCCGTTCCCATGCAGCAACCTAGGATTGTCACAAGGCTTTTTTTAGTCAAACCTTCCAGTATCAGAAGCGACATTATTATCGTGAAAAAGCACGTTAGAGCTGTTCCAAGATATATATTATGTCCACCAAGTATCCAAGGTATGAAAACAGCAAAAGCAAATAGACCCGTATAGGACAGGGAGATCAAGGCATTAACACCTTTGAATTTTCCTATTAAAATAAGTGCTAATGCAAACGCAACCGCCAAAACATAGATTTTGTTGAGCCGATAATAGTCGACAAATACCCAGTTGCCTCCCGTGGTGTCATTCGATCTCATTACCAGGATGCTATCACCTTCTTCGACATCCTTTATATTTTCAGTGCCTCCGTACATGCTGTTCTTTGACTGTTTTGCCTCGACCACCTTGCCCTTGTCAGGACCTGTTGTCAATTTGCACTTGAAAACGAGTGATGTGTTGTCTTGGTTAGTATCGTTGTCTATTTTTTCAAGTGCCTTTTTTTTGTTCTGGAGTTTTGCCCGCATTAGTTTCTTTCTCTAGGACCTCCTCAACCGTTGCCCTTTGATCCTCGCTGGCACTTTCCGAAAACATATCGAGCCCTCTCATTGCTGTTTTGTTGCCCAGCAAAATGATAATCGCCGAGAGGGTTACGACGATTATCCAAAGCAGTAAATTATTCTTTTTTTTCATATTCATTCAGATTCGGCCTCTATCTCTTTAATATTCATCTCGTTCCCTTGTATCAACCAGGTTTCACCGCTCCCGCAAAACGGGCAGATCTTTCCATGTTCAACTGTAGGATATGTTTTCTTGCAGCTGTCGCACCAAGTCACTGCCGGTATTGTTTCACATTTCAGCTTCGAGCCTTCGAATAAGGGGAACTTTTTGGTATACCAATCCCAATAATTGTATAGGTAAGCTGTTATTATACCCGATACTTCCCCAAATTCAAGAGTGACCGACTCGATCTTCTTCAGCTCATTCTCTTCAGCGATGCTTTCAACCTGTTTAACTACGTAATTAACTATTCCCAGTTCATGCATGATTATATACCCATTTAAGAATCAGGAAAAAACTTCTCGATAAGCCACATTATCTTCTCGCAAGCTTATCCTCTGCCTTTTTCTTGATTATCTTAACTCCTCTCTTTGCTGCATATGCGCCAATTTTCTTGAACTTGTCTTCTGCAGGTACCATCTTGGAGTACGCATCCCCAAGATTTCTTGTGAGGTGAATAGCATCAAATTCGCATTGAACGGTACACATTCCGCATCCGATACACTTATTTGTATCTACGACACTGCGTCCACAGCTCAAGCACCTTGAAGCTTCAGATTTAATCTGTTCTTCTGTGAAAGTCAGTCTCTCGTCATCCATCGTAAGGATTTTACTCTTGTCAACGCCCTTGACTGCACGAGCTGGCTTCTTGTAGCTGTCAATCGGCAATACGATTTCATCTTTGTTAAGAGGTATGAAC
>CAYFWG010000008.1:5350-9500 GCA_964346775.1 uncultured Mogibacterium sp. | reverse complement strand
CTCACGTGTATTTCTGTGAACCGTTAGTGATTGTCCTTCGTTTACAAATCTGTGCAGGGAAACTGCTCCTTCACGACCTGTCGCAAGTGCATCTACAACGAATTTCTGTCCTAGATATGCATCTCCACCTACAAAGATATCAGGTTCTGAAGTTTGCAGTGTAACTGGATCGGCTATTGCGGTACCATTTCTGTTGAATTCAACCTTGGTTCCTGCAAGCAGTTCCTTCCAGTCGACTCTTTGTCCGATGCAGAATAAAACAGTCGCACATTCCTCTTCTGCCGTTACGCTCTCGTCAAACTTAGGATCGAATTTTCCTTCTTCATTCTTAACACTTACGCATTTTCTGAATTTAATTCCTGTGCATTTGCCTTTTTTCGAAATTACTTCCGTCTGTCCCCAGCCAGCGCAAATTTCTATTCCTTCAGCCTTGCAGAACTCCTGATCTTCCTGTCCCATAGGCATTTCTTCGAAAGATTCGAGACAATATAGTTTGACGCTGTCCGCACCTTGACGAATAGCCGTTCTCGCTGTATCAGAAGCGATGTTTCCGCCACCGATGACAACGACTTTGCCCTTGAGCTTCTTCGCTTTGCCTGTGTTCACTTCCTTGAGGTAATCGACGCCTGACACAACACCTTGAGCATCGTCTCCAGGAACATTGAGCTTACCT
Source organism: uncultured Mogibacterium sp. (assembly GCA_964346775.1). GTDB lineage: Bacteria > Bacillota > Clostridia > Peptostreptococcales > Anaerovoracaceae > Crickella. The sequence goes on along the minus strand of CAYFWG010000008.1, from coordinate 8,827 downwards.
CCGTTTTGCAAACCTACGGCAACAAAGAATCCCTTATATCCCTCTTCTCTTAGCTGAGGAATCGTAACGTCTTTACCAACTTCGACTCCGCACTTAAACTCGACGCCCATTTCGCGAAGTACGTCTATCTCAGCATTTACGACGTCTTTCTCGAGTCTGAAGTTCGGTATACCTGTAACCATCATTCCGCCTGGAACCTTGTCCTTCTCGAAGACGACAGGCTTGTATCCTTCTATAGCCAGGAAGTAAGCACAGGACAGTCCTGCCGGGCCGCCTCCTATTATCGCAATCTTCTGGTCAAAAGGCTTCCTCGTCGTTGACATCATAGGTGGAACATAGCGATGTTCTTCTTTGAGTTCCTGCTCCGCGATATACTGCTTGATATCATCAATTGCGAGAGGATCGTCAACCGTGCTTCTCGTACAATCGTCTTCGCAATATTTGCAACAAATCGCTCCACATACCGCTGGGAACGGATTGTCCTTCTTGATAAGTTTGAGCGCATCCTGATACCTTCCGTCACCCGCCATCTTGATATATCCCTGGATTGAAATGTGAAGAGGACAGGACGACTTGCAAGGGGCAGTTCCTGTAGGCCATGTCTGAATTACTCCGTTTTCGTTCTTGTAATTCCAGTTCCATTTCTCTTCTGGCCATACATTGCTGTCAGGCAGTTCCTGTTTAGGATATTCTATTTCTCCATTCTGTGTTCTCAGCTTCTGGCCCAGTCTGACTGCTCCCGAAGGACTTACCTCGACGCACTTGCCACAGGCTACGCAGTTGGCGGAATTAACTTCCGATGTATAAGCTGATCTTGACAAATTCGGTGTATTGAAAAGCTGGGATGTACGCAAACCGTTGCATACTCCTATAGCACAGTTACATATAGCGAAGATTTTATTTTCACCGTCGATATTTGTTATCTGGTGAACATATCCTCTTTTTTCTGCCTCTTTCAAAATATCCATGGCTTCATCGTAGGTTATTTTGTATCCGATTCCAGTCTCGGTGCAATAGTCGGCAAAATCGCCAAGTCCTATACACCAGTTTTCCTCTATGTCCCCGGATCCTTCGCCACGGACTCTTTGCTGTTTACGGCAGGAACAGATTCCTACTCCGATCTGGTCCTTGTATTTATCGAGCCAGTACGAAATGTGTTCTATATCGAGAGATTCGCATTCTGCCGGTATCGCCTCTTCAACAGGTATGACGTGCATTCCTATTCCGGCACCACCTGGAGGTACCATCTGAGTAATTCCTGCCAGCGGTAGATATGTCATCCTCTCAAAGAAATCTGCAACTTCCGGACTGCTCGGCATTATCTCTGGACGCATTACCATTATTTCGGCGCTTCCCGGAACGAACATATCGAGAATCCAGCGTGTTTCGTGGTCAGGATTCTTCCCGTCGTGATTTTCTTTATTGTACTCAATCAAACTTACCTGGCAGAGGGCTTCTAGAGTCAATTTAATTCTCTCCTCATCCCATCCGCACATTTTCTTGAGCTGTCCCAAAGTATACGGCTTACGCTTCTTCATCAGCCCTGCCAAATCAAGGCAGTCGTCGGAGACATTCTGTCCGTACCTTCTTACTGCATACTGTAACCCGGCTTCGATTCCCCAATACTCGGGAGACTTCTTTGACATCTTCTCGATTCCGAGAATAGCTTCTTCGCGATCGGTGATTTTTCTTCCGAGTGCAAAAATCTTTTCATCATGCGTCTTATTCTTAGCCATATAAATTCACCCCTTCTTTCATTATATGTCTATAACAAAGCTCGAAAGCTTCTTTTGTCTAAATTATATCAAAGTACCAATAGAGGTGCAATGCGGCAGATTTTCCTTTTCCGAATTTTTTAAGGTTTTAATCTTTGCGAACAATCTGTGTCGACTGAAATTCTATTGTTCGGATTCACCGACGTCTTCTTTCATTATACTTATGTTTTATCTTGTATTTTTTTCGATTCTTCTTTTATCAGATTGTTAAATATATCATCTACCAATATAATATAAAAGTAGTAGCGTTGAGGAGATGCCGTTACAGCATCTTCTCTATTATTGTTTAATGTTAAATTAAGAAAGAAAGGGTTTGTACTTATGGAAAAGTTCTTTAAGCTTAAGGAACACAATACCGACGTGAGAACAGAGGTCATCGCCGGTGCAACAACGTTCCTCTCGATGGTTTACATTCTTGCCGTCAATCCGAGTATATTGTCGGCTGCCGGAATGGACAGTGCGTCCGTATTCACAGCAACAGCAATTTCCGCTGCAGCAGCTACACTTATGATGGCATTCTATGCCAATTATCCTGTAGCTCTTGCTTCCGGAATGGGTCTCAATGCTTATTTTGCGTTCACCGTTTGCCCTATGGTTGGAACCGATAGGCCTTGGGAGGTAGCACTTGCAGCAATTCTCTGCGAAGGTATTATTTTTATTCTACTTTCGTTTACAAATTTCAGAGAATCTCTGGTCAACGATATTCCAACCAACCTAAAGTCATCTATTTCCGTCGGTATCGGCCTTTTCATTGCAATTATAGGTCTAAAGAGTTCAGGTGCGGTAACAGTTACAACAGAAGGCGGAATCGCTCTTGGTAATCTGTTCAGTCCAGCTACCTGTCTTTCAATCATAGGAATTCTCATCATCGCCTTCCTTGCACACAAGGGAGCAAGCGGTGCGATCTTCTACGGCATACTCATAACTTGGGTTCTGGGAATGGTAGCTCAGGCAATCGGCTGGTACAAACCAGACCCTGCAGCAGGAGTTTTCAGCGTATATCCTAATCTATCTTTTTCAGGCGTAAAGCTCGACTATCTTTTTGCCTTTGATTTTTCTTGGATTCGCGACAATATACTTAAGTTCGTAACTGTTGTATTTTCTTTCCTATATGTCGACATTTTCGATACAGTCGGAACTCTTATCGGAGTTGCATCCAAGGGCGATCTTCTCGACGAAGAAGAAAAGCTTCCTAAAGCAAAACAGGCTCTCCTGTCAGATGCTGTAGGAACATGTGTAGGCGCTTGCGTAGGTACTTCAACAGTAACTTCATTCGTTGAATCTTCAGCAGGAGTTGCTGTAGGTGGAAGAACAGGTCTTACATCAGTTGTAACCGGTCTTCTCTTCCTCGTTTCGTTGATTCTGTCACCGTTATTCCTATCGGTACCTGCATTCGCTACAACACCTGCATTGGTTTACGTAGGATATCTGATGATGACACAGATCAAGAACGTTAAATTCGAGGACGCTCCAATGTCAGATATCATTTCGGCATTCCTCGCAATCATAATGATGCCTTTCACATCATCGATCGCAAACGGAATAATGTTCGGTATTCTATCCTTCATCATCTTGAGAGTTCTTGAAGGCAAAATCAGAGATATCAAGCCAGTAATGTGGATTTCCGGAGCATTGTTCCTTCTATACATTTTCGTAGGATAACCACATAATCCTGAGCTATATGTTTAAACGTAGATTATAG
>CAYFWG010000008.1:0-5340 GCA_964346775.1 uncultured Mogibacterium sp. | reverse complement strand
ATAGGACAAAACGTGTTGGTAAAAACCGCCATAACAGTTGAAACTTCAGCTGTTATGGCGGTTATATCTTTTTGAATATGTTTTTGAATATCTCTTTGATTATATTATTAATAGGGCAGTGTTTTAAAACAAGTTAAGATTCGTTCAGCTTTTCCTTAGCATCTCTCACGATTCCAGCGATATTTTCCCTCTTGACCAAATCTACGCCGTTCTCTATCCTGTCCTTCATTTTTCTTGCCTGGCCCATCGAATCCTTCGTACTTCCCGACATCAAGACTTTTTTCATCACGGCTATAAGGAATTTGTCCATACCGCTTATCTTTCCTGGATCATACCTGCCCTCTAGAATATATAGTGGAATCCGCCAGTCATTCTTAGGATCGATTTTGCCGATACTGAAGCCCCACACCTGCATATAGTTTTCAGCCGAGGTGTTTGCAACACCGACGCCAAAGACTATCAATTTCTCGAGGAGAACATCATCGAAGTGTCTGGAAAACTTCTCGAAATCCACGATACCGCTTCCCCTTATCCAGCCTCCATAAACTATGCAGTCGTACTCATACAAATTCATGCTCATGCTTTCTTCTATAGATACAGCATCGCATTCAAGCTCCTGTGCTATCCACTCGGCATATTGTTTTGTGCTTCCTCTCTTCGAGGAAAAAACAACTATCGCTTTCTTCATTTACCAAACCCTCTATCATTCCTTTATATTATCTTCTCCGAGCAGGTTAACCAGCCTGTTCTTAAGCTCATCGGTGAAATCGACCTTGGTATCCCTGCCAGCTCTCACCACGCTTCCGTCAGGAAGATACACATATACATCTCTATTTCCCGGGTAAAGCGAAAATAAATCCGTCAACCTCATCAGTATGCCTTTATTGTCACGATGTTTGGCGAGCACTTCCTCCGTCACCCTAAGTTTGACAGGATTTGCCGCTGTTGCTTTGGTTTGTTCTCGTGGCCTACTGTAATCGGAATTTTTGCTCCTTCCGACAAATGCATTTGTTTTATTTTTCAGTTCTCCGATTCTATCGATAGGAAGAATGTCGTCGAGGAGGATCTCCGCTTCGCTTTCATCTTTGAAGCTTACCTTGCCTGTTACTCCGACTATCGAATCGTTGCTTATCAGCTGACGCCTTTTCTCGTATACTTTCGGAAAAACGACGGCTCCTATAATTCCTTCAAAATCTTCCAATTCAAATCTCGCCATTTCCTGAGATCTTTTCGTGATTATGGTTTTGACTCCAGAAATCAAGCCTGCCATTATTACTGTGTCACCGTCGCTGAATTTTGAATTGTTCACTGTGATGCTATCGTTCTCCGAATCTCCTGCAGAGAATTCATCTCCAGCAGAAATAAGGTCGGAAGAAGTTGCAGTAATTGTCTTTTCTACTAGCTCCCTGTAGTCGTCGAGAGGATGTCCGGAAAGATATACTCCTATCATTTCCTTCTCCATCAGCATAAGTTCTCCCTTGCTAAAATTCTCCACCTTAGGTAGAGGCGGATTTGCCTTAACCGAATCCTTAAAATCATCGATTTGGAACAAACTCATCTGGTTCGCGTTTCTGGATCTAGCTGTCTTCTGAGCTCTTTGTACGGCCTCGTCGCAGATTGCCATCAAAACAGCTCTGTTTGGATTTACATCGTCGAAAGCTCCCGCGCGAATGAGTGACTCAATTGCTTTTCGATTTAAGTCCTTTACGTCTACCGCACCGATAAGCTCGTAGAAGTCCTTTGTTTCGCCTACTGACTCTCTCGCTTTGATCAAACCTTCTATTATCCCTGTACCGACATTTTTGACACTTAGAAGCCCGAATCTTATCTTTCCGTCTTCCACGCTGTAGTTCATCTTGCTCTTTAATACAGAAGGAGGCAGGAGCTCAACGCCCATATCCCTGCAGTTTCTGACGTAGTCGGCAGTATGTCTTGAATCGCCCGCAACGCTCGTCATCAGGGCTGCCATAAATTCAACTGGATAATGACATTTCAGATATCCTGTCTCATATGAGATTACAGCATAAGCTGCCGCATGAGACTTGTTAAATGCGTAAGCGGCAAAGGTGACCATATCTTCAAAAATAGATTCGGCTGCTTTTTCGGAAACTCCGTTTGCGATACATCCTTTAATTGCAGGTGTTCCGTCCGAGTCGTCTTTTCCGTAGATAAAGTATTTCTTCTCCTCGAGCATGACATCCATCTTTTTCTTGCTCATCGCACGACGAACAAGGTCGGATCTGCCGAAAGAATATCCTCCAAGCTCTCTAACTATCTGCATTACCTGTTCCTGATATATCAGGCAGCCGTATGTAACTCCGAGAATAGGTTCGAGCTTCGGATCTAAATAGTTGATCTTCTCAGGATGCTTTTTGTTCTCTATATACTTTGGAATGGAGTCCATCGGGCCTGGTCTATAAAGAGCTATTCCCGCTACAACGTCCTCAAAACAAGTCGGCTTAAGGTTTCTCATGAAGTCAGTCATTCCGCCGCTCTCAAGCTGAAATATGCCCTTTGTGTTGCCTTCAGAAATCATCTTATATACATCCGGATCGTCGTATCCGATTTGATGCCAATCGATTTGAACGCTGTGGTTATCTTCTATCATCTTGAGTGCATCTCTAATGACAGTGAGGTTCCTAAGACCCAGAAAATCCATCTTGAGAAGCCCAAGCTCCTCTATTGTTGTCATATTGAACTGTGTTGCCACTCCCTTATCAGATGAATATAGAGGAACATATTCATCAAGAGGTAGCTTTGAAATAACTATTCCTGCAGCGTGTGTTGAAGCGTGTCTCGGTAAGCCTTCTATAGCCATAGATGTATCGAGGATCTGCTTAACCAAAGGTTCTCTTTCATAACGATCTCTCAAATCGCGATTGATATTGAGTGCCTTGGATATCGTCATTCCCAGCTCATTCGGTATGGCCTTTGCAATCTCATCACCCTCAGCGTAAGTCGCATTGAGAGCCCTCGCAACATCTCGAACAGCCGCTTTGGCTTTGAGCGTTCCGAAAGTTATAATCTGAGAAACTTTATCGCTTCCATACTTTTCAATTACATAATCGATAACTTCCTGCCTTCTTTCGATACAGAAATCTATATCTATATCCGGCATGCTGCCTCTTTCAGGGTTAAGAAACCTCTCAAAAATAAGGTTATACTTTATCGGATCGATTTCGGTGATATCGAGACTGTATGCGACAATGCTTCCTGCAGCCGAGCCTCTGCCTGGACCAACGACGATCCCGTTTTTCTTCGCGTAATCTATGAAGTCCCATACTATTAGAAAGTATTCGACATATCCCATATTCTCAATTACTGACAGTTCGCTTTCGAGCCTCTTCCGATACTCGCAGTCTGGAGTCATGGCTGAAGAGCCATATTTCTTCTCCAGCCCTTCATAACAAAGCTGTCTGAGATATTCTTCGCAGCTCATACCTTCAGGTGGCTCATATTCCGGCAGATGATATTCTCCGAATGTAAATTCGACGTTGCACCTGTCGGCGATCTCCTGTGTTCTCTCCATCGTGATTTTCTGGGAAGAGTTCTTTCATCTCTTCTTCCGATTTGAGATAAAATTCATCGTTTTCGAACTTCATCCTATTTTCGTCATCTACGGTGGTTTGAGTTTGGACGCACATAAGTATGTCCTGAGACTTTGCATCCTCACGCCTCATGTAATGGGAATCGTTTGTTGCAACGAGAGGAACACCTATATCCTCAGATAGTCTCTTAAGCCCCTCGATTACCGCTTCATCTTCGCTCAGATGGTGGTTTTGAATCTCCAGAAAGAAATTGTTCTCTCCGAAAATATCGAGGTACTCCAGGGCCTCTCTTCTTGCCCCGTCATAGTCGTTATTGCTTATAAGTCTTGCAACGTTACCCGCAAGACAACCCGTAAGGCAGATAATTCCCTCACTGTGCTTTCTCATCAAGTCCTTATCGACTCTTGGTTTAAAATAAAAACCATCGGTGTAACTCTTCGATACCATCTTGACCAGATTCTTATATCCTGTTTGATTTTCGGCAAGCAAAATCAAATGACCTGAGTATCTGTCTTTATCTATCTCTTTGTCGTACAAAGTTCTTGCCGCGTCATATACCTCGCAGCCGATAATCGGTTTGATGCCTGCCTTGGTGCATGATTTATAAAAGTCTACTACTCCGAACATCTGTCCGTGGTCTGTAATAGCAAGGGAATTCATGCCGAGACTCTTGGCATATTCGGGTAGCTCTGAAATCCGAGACATTCCATCGAGCAGACTGTATTCTGTATGTAAATGAAGATGTGTAAACATTAATTTTTGTTCCTTATTATTGATTATGGTAGGTTAAAATTTTGAATATGTCTTTAAAAAATTTGTCCCCTACATATTGTGTATCAAGATTCCAAAAGAATTATACCACAAATACTTTCGACATCTCTTCATCACTAAATTATCACATTTCTATTGACTAATTCTTGACAATAATTTAGAATATACCTGTATATAGCAGTGAGCTTAATCGGGGAATGCTCCTGCACACACGGTAATTTCAGTAATTATAATTTATGGAGGTTATTATTATGATGTATGTACTCAAGGGACTATGCGTAGTAGGCATGATCCTGAACGTAGTTCTTGTTTTCGCGCAGAACAAGAAGAACCTGCAGACAGAAGAAGGAAAAGCTAACTGGGAATTTGGTAAAAAGCACTGGATTTACAACGCAATCGTTGCTGTAATCGCAAACTTCCTGGACACTCTGGGAATCGGTTCTTATGCTACTACTTCTGCAATGTTCAAGTTTGGTAAATCCATTCGCGACATCGACATTCCGGGAACTTTGAACGTAGGTGACACTTTCCCTGTATGTCTCGAAGCATTCCTTTTCTTCGGATTCGTAGAAGTTGAAACTATTACTCTTATTCTTATGTTGGTAGCTGCTGTTGCAGGATCCATCGTTGGTGCTAAGTTCGTAAACAACCTGAACGCACAGGGAGTAAGAATCGCAATGGGTGTTGGACTCTTCCTCCTCGGCGTAGTTATGGCTCTCAGACAGCTCGGCGTTGGACCTTTCGGTATTGCTGGTACAGCTCTCGCTCTTACAGGTGTTAAACTTGTTATCGGTGTTGTTGCTAACTTTATCCTTGGTGGTCTCATGTGCATCGGCGTTGGTCTCTATGCACCATGTATCGCTCTCGTATCCGTACTCGGCATGAACATCGGTGCTGCATTCCCTATCATGATGGGTTCTTGCGCATTCCTGATGGCATTCGGAAACGGACCTCAGTTTGTTAAAGCTAACAGATATGACATGGTATGTACTCTTTGCCAGATGTTTGCCGGAGCAATCGG
>CAYFWG010000007.1:13837-15540 GCA_964346775.1 uncultured Mogibacterium sp. | reverse complement strand
CAAGCATATATCTTCACGAGCAAAACGGGTTTCCAGGTGTTTCGAACAGATTTCTTTCAAAGTATGCGAAGAAAGTCTTCACGGGATTTGAAAGTGCAAAGCAGTATTTTAAAAATGAGAGCAACATAGTGTATACCGGAAATCCGGTCCGAAAGGAATTCGGAGGCAGGAATAGAGTAGCTGACCGCAAAAAGCTTGGTATAGACGAATCTGACCTTGTAATAATGGTTTTCGGAGGAAGCCTGGGATCTGAAACTACGAATAATATAGGTGAGGCTGTTGCAAGAAAATATGCTGACATAAAGGGATATACTGTGATATGGGGGACGGGAAAAAACTATTACCAGGATATCAAAAAGAGAATGGATGACGAAGGATTTTCACCGTCAAATGTAAGGATTTCTGCTTATATAGAGAATATGCCTGAGACTCTTTCCGCTTCGGACATTTCGGTCAGTAGGAGTGGCGCTGTTTCCACAGCAGAGACGACAATGGAAGGCAGGGCGGCAATCTTTGTTCCATCGCCTAATGTTACGGCCGACCATCAATATTATAATGCCAAGGCCGTAGCAGACGTTGGAGGTGCATTCGTCGTCAGAGAAAATGAAGCAACCTGCGATGACGTGCTGAAAATAATCGATGAGCTCGACTCAGACAGAGAGAAAATACTTTCCATGGAGATGAAAAGTCATAGCATTGCACCGATAAAAGCTGCCGAAATAATATACGATACGATAATGGAGACATATAAATAATGCCTGATAATAAAAGCTACGGCTTACCAAAGGATGATTATTATAATGTCGATGAGCTGAGAGCGAGAGCTGAACAAAGAAAAGCCGAAAGGCTCGCCAAGCAAAAGAAGGCAAGAAAGAGGCTCATCTTAATACTATCTGCAATAGTAATAGTTGCGGGTCTTTTTGTATTTTCATTATCTAGCTTCTTTACCGTAGATTCTTTGGAAGTCAGAGGCAACTCTCACTTTACGACAGAAGAGATAATAAATATCTCTCACGCAGTTCCGGGCAAGAATTTGATTTATAGCCCGAACAAGTCGGAGATTACGAAATATCTGGAAAACAATCCTTATATAAAAGATGCAAAGGTAAGCAGGGGCCTACCTTCAACTTTGATAATTACAGTCGAAGAGAGAAAACAGCTCTGCGCTATAAAATATGACGATGACTATCTCCTAATCGACAAGGAAGGAATACTTCTCAAGAAGACACCGAAGAAACCTAAGGTAACCTTGGTTCAGGGAATTGTTGTAAGGCATATTGAGCTCGGAGAAAAAATTGAAGTGAAAGATGACGAAGTTTTCACCGAGACTTTGTCGATTCTGGATAAGATGGACAAAAACGATCTTTACTTTGTAAAACTTGAAATGAACGAAGACTTAATCAAGGCTTATATTTATGATAACCTGATTGTTAAGGCAAACTATAAAGAATTAACAGAAGCCATGGATAAGAACAGGTTGCATGTAATACTTGAGAAACTTTTCGATCAACGAATTAAGAGGGGTACTATTACTTTCAACGAAGAAGGCTTTGCCTCATTTGAGCCTCAAGTTTAGAACAAGTTTACAAGTAATTGTGTTTTGTAAAGCAAAATAACCCCTAAATGTTGTGGTTTTTGTAATAATAGATAATGCATTTTAGCATATCATGTGTTAAGATAACTATATCTATTTATGTGTAATG
>CAYFWG010000007.1:13302-13827 GCA_964346775.1 uncultured Mogibacterium sp. | reverse complement strand
TGCCGCTATTATTAAGGTTATTGGAGTAGGTGGCGGTGGATGTAACGCAATTAACAGGATGGTCGATACAGGGCTGCAGGGAGTAACTTTCATTGCAGTTAATACAGATAGACAGGCGCTTGCAAAATGCAAAGCTGAAGTTAAGGTTCAGATCGGCGAAAAAGTTGCCGGAGGCAGAGGTGCCGGAGCCAATCCTGAAATCGGACAGAAAGCTGCAGAAGAGACTATAGACGAGATAGTCGCTCATATTCAGGATGCCGATATGGTATTCATTACGGCAGGAATGGGCGGAGGAACAGGAACAGGAGCTGCTCCTATTATCGCAAAGGCAGCTATGGACTGTGGCGCATTGACTGTTGCTGTTGTAACAAAGCCATTCACATTCGAAGGGAAGAAACGTTGGAATCGTGCAGCTAAGGGAATACAGTATTTGAGCAATTTTGTAGATTCTCTTGTTGTTATTCCTAACGACAGATTAATCGACAGCAGCGAGAAAAACACTTCTATGCTCGAAGCGTTTGCAAT
>CAYFWG010000007.1:11470-13292 GCA_964346775.1 uncultured Mogibacterium sp. | reverse complement strand
ATATCCGACCTTATCTCAGAATACGGACTTGTCAATGTCGACTTTGCCGACGTAAGAACAATCATGGAGGGTAGAGGAATTGCTCACATGGGTGTCGGAATCGGAGAAGGAGAAGAGAGAATTCAAACAGCTATACATAACGCTATCAACAGTCCTCTCCTCGAGACATCGATAAACGGAGCGAAATCCATTCTTCTATACGTATCCGGCGGTTACGATATGGGAATGCTCGACATCAACGCAATTGCAGAAAGCGTTCAGGAAGAAGCTGATCCAGATGCAAACATCATATTTGGTGCTGCTGTAAACGAAGACATGAACAACAAGATTTCGGTTACAATTATTGCAACTGACTTCAGCGGAGCTAGATCTGGAATGGGAGGATCTCTACTCGATTCAGTTGAGACACCAAGAGCTACATTTGCAGGCAAACCGGTTAAGGTTGATGACATGGATGCCTACGAAGTTGATCTTGCTGATCTTGTTGGCAATGAAGAAGAAGCTCCAAGCCAAGACAATCATAACCTGGACATTCCGGATTTTCTCAGATAACGGAATAAGACACGCAGGGACCGTATATGTTGATTAATATAGAATCTTCTGACAACAGAAGACTGAAACTGATAAGAAAGCTTTCAAGCAGGAAGTTTCGAGACAAAGAAAAAAAATATGTCATCGAGGGAATTAATCTTGTCAGAGAAGCAGTTGAAAGAAAGATAGATATCGAATTTATACTCTCATCCGAAGATTATAACGATGAATTCATAAGCTCTATTGAGAATGAGTACACCGTATGTGTTACCTCTTCAGATATGTTTAACGATATCGCTGATGCTGAATCTGGTGTCGGAATTCTTGCTGTTGTTAACAGAGCTGGGGATTCATTCGACTTTGAGTCTGTATTATCATCAGATTCGAATATCCTTGTACTCGATAGGCTGCAAGACCCAGGGAATATAGGAACTATTATCAGAACAGCGGCAGCAGCAGGATATGCTCTGATAATTGCTGTCAAAGGAACTGCGGATATATATTCCTCAAAGGTCCTGAGGGCAACTGCTGGAACCATATTCGAAGTGCCGGTAATATATACAGACAATATTTCCAAAATGACGGATAGAATCAAAAATTCCGGCAGGAGAATTGTTGCTACTGCACCTGAAGGTGCTTCAAATTACTACGATGAAGATCTAAGTAAGGGCATAGCTCTTGTCATCGGTAATGAAGGCAACGGGATATCTGAAGAATTAATGAACCTCTCGGATGTAAAAGTAACAATACCTATGAGAGGGAATACCGAGTCCCTTAATGCTGCTATATCAGCTGCTATATTGATGTACGAAACAATCAGAAGATAAAGAATTTTGAGAAAGGGTATATTTATGGAAAAGAACAAAGCCCACGTAACGATTTGCGGTTCTTCTTACATACTCTCCAGCGACAAAAGCGAGGAGAAGATTAAAGAGATTGCAAAATTTGTCGATGACGAGCTGAGACGCACCAGCAGGATGCTTAATGTTAATCCAAATTACAAGTCGGCCGTTCTTGCTTCACTCAACATATCGGAGAAGCTTATGGATGGAAACGATATGCTCCTCAAATTGCAGACGGAGAATTATCAGCTTGATAACGATGTGAAGCACTATATAGACATGTGGGAGCAGGCTAAGAAACAAGTAACCGATCTTAAGAATAGAATGTCAAATGAAGTAGACAAACAGTCGCAAAGTTCTGAGGATTACAAGAAACTTCAAACGAAGCTGGTTGAGATTGAGAATGCATATTTCGATTTACAGATGGAGAATGTCAATCTCAAGAATGA
>CAYFWG010000007.1:1263-11460 GCA_964346775.1 uncultured Mogibacterium sp. | reverse complement strand
CTTGAAAGATTAAACCAGATAGATGAACTATAGTGTAACAGAAACGCTTGAACTTAATAAGATTTTGAACCTGCTTGCTGAACGGACAAACTCTGCATTAACTATTGAAAGAATTGCAGAACTTGAGCCAATGACAAACAAGCGCATGGTGCATGATGCTTTAACGGAAACTACTGAGGCAGTTTCCGTTATTCTGTATAAAGGAAGCATTCCTACGGGTAACATAACCGATATTAGTAATCTAATCGGAATGGTTAGAAGAGGCAGATGTCTGAGTATGAGGGAACTTCTCATGGCGAGAAGGAGTCTTTCTGTGGCTCGAGAAGTAAAGACCTTTCTTTCAAGTGATATTCCTGAAGAGCTCAAAATAATACCAGAACTAGGAAATCTCATCGAACCAGATGTGAATCTCGAAAGAGATATAAGTAATGCAATTATATCTGAAGACGAGATGGCAGATAATGCATCCTCGGATCTTAAGAGTATAAGGCGAGATATCAGAAATAAGAACGATATGATCAGATCAAAGCTCCACAAGATGATCAGTTCAAATTCCGCAAAGACCCATCTTCAAGAAGCCATAATTACCATGAGAAATGGAAGATATGTTATCCCTGTTAAGAAGGAATATGTGAATCTAGTTCCCGGAATGGTGCACGACCAATCTTCTACAGGAGCAACACTTTTCATAGAACCGCAGGCAGTTGTTAATTTGAACAACGAGCTTAAACAGCTGTCTATGGAAGAGCAGGCAGAGATTACAAGGATTCTCAAACGTTTCTCCGAAAGAGTCGCATTAGGCTCTCAATCTCTTGAGAACAATCAGAAAATCCTGCTAGAACTGGATTTCATCAATGCAAAAGGGCAATTATCATGTGCCATGGATGCTGCGGAACCTCATATCAATGAAGAAGGAGTACTAGAAATAAAAAAAGGCAGGCATCCTCTCATCGATCCGGAAAAAGTCGTTCCTATAGATGTTGAAATCGGTAGAGACTGGACTACACTTCTCGTAACTGGACCGAATACAGGAGGAAAGACGGTAACTCTTAAGACAATCGGATTACTAGCTTTGATGACACAATGCGGTCTTCATATACCCGCTTATCCAGAAAGCAATATCCCTGTATTTGACGAAATATTCGCTGACATAGGTGATGAGCAAAGCATAGAGCAGAACTTAAGTACATTCTCATCTCATATGATGAACATAATACGAATATTTAAAAATGTCGGGCCTGGATCATTGGTTCTTCTCGACGAATTGGGCGCAGGAACAGATCCGCTGGAAGGAGCTGCGTTAGGTATTGCCGAGCTTGAGAAACTTAGAGAATTGGGAGCATTAGTCGTTGCGACAACCCATTATACAGAGCTCAAGAAATACGCTCTTTCCACTCAAGGTGTTATGAATGCTTCGATGGAGTTCGACGTAGAGACACTTTCGCCTACTTATAAACTTAGAGTAGGGCTACCAGGCAAATCCAATGCCTTCGAAATATCAAGGAAACTCGGGCTTTCAGACTCAATAATAAATCGTGCAACAGAACTTCTCGGAGAAGAACAGCTCGAATTTGAGGAAGCTGTCTCCAAGATGGAAGCAGATAGACTAAGCGCGGAAGCTGCTTTGCTTGAAGCCGGGAAGGAAAGACAGCTCGCAGAAGAAGAGAAAGAAAAAGCTGCCAGAGAACTCGAATCCGCAAGAAGGGAAGCGGCAAAGCTGATAGAAAAGGCGAAGTCTGATGCTCGGGATATGCTTAGGGATGCCAAGGGTGTTATAGAAGAGATCGGATCGGAACTCAGAAGCATCAAGGACAAAAATGCGGATGCTGGGTTTAACGACGGACATATAGCAGACGGTCTTGCAAAAGGTAAGGCGGCGCTCAAAAAAGCCGAAGGGAAGTATAGGAGTTCAGAAATAGAATCTCCAAAGAGCCTTCAAACAGGAAAAACTCCTGAACCTGCAACTTTAAAGCCTGGCATGAGAATAAAATACACTAAACTCAATCAAACGGGCGATGTCGAGACGGCTCCCGATTCAAGGGGCAATCTGATAATAAGAATAGGCTCTATTAAAATTAACGTAAATGTCAAAGACTTGGTGCTTGCGGAGTCAGAGGCGCCGGGCAATAAAGATAAGAAAAGACGTAGATATAGCAATATTTCATATAATAAAGCGCAAAACATAAAGCCGGAAATAAATCTCATAGGTGAAAACCTGGAAGATGCCACTGTCCTGATGAATAAGTATATCGATGATGCCTTTCTGGCAGGCCTCAAAAGCGTACATATAATTCACGGAAGAGGCGAGGGGATTTTAAGAACAGGGCTGAGACAAGAGCTTAAACACAACCCACACGTAAAGAATTTCAAATCAGCACCTTATAACGATGGCGGTGAAGGATGCACTATCGTTGAGCTTGTATCCAAAAAGTAGTAATTAATATCTTTATTTGGTATAATTAATCGGTTAATTATTTAGAATTTGTAAGGGAGTAAATTAGATATGTATATAGTAAGCAGATGTCTTCTTGGAATCGACTGCAAGTATAACGGTGGAAACAACCGCAACGAAGATGTTATAGAATTTTGCAAGAATCACGATTATGTGACAGTTTGTCCAGAGACAGCAGCTGAGGAATTGGAAACACCAAGACCACCTGCAGAGATCGTAGTCGATGAGAACAATAATCGCAGAGTAATCGATAAAGAAGGCAAAGACCTTACAGAGTCATTCGAAAAGGGTGCTCATTGGTCTGTTCAGTCCGTTCTTCTCGAAGCTGGAACCATGATAGATGGATCAAAGAGAATAGAAGGAGCAATCCTCAAGGATAACAGCCCTTCATGTGGAGCAGGAACCGTATATGACGGAACATTCACAGGAAACGTGACTGAAGGAAATGGAATTTTTGTCGACAAACTTATAGAAGCATATCTTAACGATGGACAGATTTTCGGTAGGATAGACTTTGCAGAGAATTTTAAAATCTGCAATGAGAACAATTTTAAGGATGTATTCGGAGACAGATAATGATTGATTATAAAGACATTATTGCCGGCGAGATTTTTTCGGAGGATCTTGGCCTATCAAGAGAAGAAATAAAGGAAATAATTGAAATTCCAGCCGATGAGAGCATGGGAGATTTTGCTTTCCCGTGTTTTAGATTGGCAAAGACGATGAGAAAAGCACCTCAGATGATCGCTGCTGATATCACTGGAAAGATTTCAAAATGCGAGATATTTGAAAAAGCCGAGCAGGTAAATGCCTATGTCAATATTTTTATAAAGCCTTCTCATTATTTCGAGAATGTAATCGGAGAAGTGAGAAATTTAGGAGCTGATTACGGACGTACCGATATAGGTGCAGGTCGTAATGTAGTTGTAGACTTTTCATCTCCAAATATTGCCAAGCCATTCCATATAGGACACATCAGGAGCACGGTAATTGGTAATTCCATATGCAAGCTATATAGAGCATTGGGATATAACGTAATCGGAGTCAATCATCTTGGAGATTACGGAACACAGTTCGGAAAGATGATAGTTGCTTACAGAAAATGGGGAAATGAAGAAGACCTTGTCAAAGAACCTATTAAATCTTTGCTTGGCTATTATACTAAATTCCATACTGAAGCAGAAAAAGATCCTTCGCTTAACGATGAAGCCAGAGAAACATTCGTAAGGCTTGAAGCAGGCGAGGAAGAAGAGGTCAAACTCTGGGAGAAGTTCAGGGAGTACAGCCTCGAGGAGTTCAACAGAGTATACAAGATGCTAGGCATCACCTTTGAATCATATGCAGGAGAAAGTTTTTATTCAGATAAAATACCTGCTGTAATAGAAGAGCTCGAAAGCAAGCACCTTCTTATAGAGTCTGAGGGAGCTCGTATAGTCGATCTAAGCGAATTCGATCTGGGAGCTGCAGTTATACAAAAAACCGACGGTTCGAGTTTGTATTCGACAAGAGATATAGCTACAGCTATATACAGGAAAAAAACATACGACTTTGTAAAGAATATATATGTTGTTGCTTCCCAGCAAAACCTCCACTTCAAACAGTGGAAGAAGGTTCTTGCTCTTATGGGTTACGAGTGGGAAAAGGATTGCGTACATGTTCCTTTCGGCCTGGTCAGTCTCGAAGGCGGAGAAGTTCTTTCGACGAGAAAAGGAAATGTAATCTTTCTGGAAGATGTTCTCACAAATGCCGTTGAGAAGACAAAAGAAGTAATGATGGAGAAGAATCCCGATATTCCGGAAATCGACAATATTGCGAAAGAAGTCGGAATAGGCGCGGTAATTTTTCAGGAACTTTCAAATAATAGAATTAAGGACTATGTATTCAACTGGGATAAGGTTCTCAATTTTGACGGAGAGACTGGTCCATATGTACAATATACTCACGCAAGGGCGTCGAGCGTACTTAGGAAAGCATCGGATGAAGAACTGAAGGCAATACAGGAAGGAAACTGTGATTACACATACCTAACAGGAGAATCTGCATTCAGCCTTGTTAAACTTCTATATAGAGTGCCCGACGTAATAATCGATGCTGCTGAGAAATACGAACCGTCGATTTTAACTCGACATCTGGTCGATATAGCTCAGTCATTCAACAAGTTCTACCACGATGAACATATTCTTGTAGATAACAAAGAGGAGAAGAATGCAAAGCTTTCCCTTGTTATGGCAACAAAAACTGTAATTGCAAACTGTCTTGGATATCTTGGAATCAATGCACCGGAGAGGATGTAGGTGGGTCTATGAAACTATTACTGACAACAATCGGAAAGGATAATCCTAATACGGATATAGCGCTACGTTATATATACAGCGTGATATCAGATGCACCTCTCGAAGTGTCGATGCACAGCTTTGACACCGTGCAATCTGATGGAGATATATATGGCGAAATTATCAGAGGCCGCTATGGAATAGTTTATTTCCATTGCGATTCGGAAAATGAAGGCAGGGTATCCGATATTATCGAGATGATAAAGATGGCGATGCCGAGCATTGCTATAGTAGTCGGAGGAGATCAGCCTTCGCTCGATACAGAAGGATATATGAGAGAGAATCCTTCCGTAGACTATGTAATAATCGGAGAAGGCGAAAAGGCGATGTTCCGTTTCGTCAAGTCTCTTATCCTGTATAAATTCGATTTTGAGAACATTCCGGGATTTGCATATCGCAACTCAAGCAAGGTTATAATAAACGAGACAGATGAACCTGTAGATATGGAGGAAATCCCTTTTCCATATGAAAAAACAGACCTGGTCGGAGACACCGCATATTATCAATCGATCAGAGGCTCTCTCGACGGTACATTCTATAATGCGAATGCCAGTTCGGAAGTCAGATCCTTGAATCTGAATAGGGTTTGTACAGAGCTCAGATATTTTCTCGTGAAGAAAATAGATAAGGTTGTATTCTTGGATAAGTGGTTCAATTACAATATCGAAAGAGCTTATAGGATATTTGAGTACATTATCAATAACGACAATGGGGAAACATCATTCGAGTTTGACATTAACGGCGATAATATCGATGAAGAAACCGTAAGGCTTTTGTCTGAAGCGAGAGAGGGATTGTTCGTCTTCAATGTCGATGTAGCAAGTACAAACGCACAGACGCTTGATGCAATCGGTCGCAAGGAGAACATCTATCAGCTTATGTACAATGTCACAAAGCTCCTCCAGTCATCCAAGGTAAGGCTCAAAGTCTCAATCGTTGCAGGTCTTCCTTACGACACGGAAGCGATTTTCGCACGCTCGTTTAACAAGGCTTACGGATTGGCTGACGGTTCACCTCTCAGCGTAAGAACATTGACTTTGCCTAAAGGGTGCCAACTGAGAAAAGAAGCAAAGAAACACGGCTATCGCTATATGAATAGTTATCCGTACACTGTGAACGCAAGCGATTACATGCCGGCAACGGATGTAATTAGGATCAAGCAGATTGCAGATGTAGTGGATAGATACATCGGAGGAGGTGGTTATAAAGACTCTATTCCGAGAATTCTGAACGATGTCGGGATCAAGCCTTATGATTTGTTCGAAAAGCTGACTAAACATATATACGATAAAGGCTTGGAGAATAAACTTCACAAGAAGGAGAATCTGTGCAGAATAATGTACGATTTCGCCAATGAAATTTATGATGAAGATCTTGATCCAGTTAAGATAGAGGTTCTTCAGAAAATACTACATTCCGAACTCGAGAATGAAATTTCGGAAGAAGACATAAAACGTTTTGAGAGAAAGGGATGGGAACTTGAAGTTTAATAACGGAGAAGACCGAGTATCTGAATATCTGAGCATGCTCAATAAGGGCATGCTTTTTGATGAGCTCGATGACAATTATCTGAAAAAGGCAGGTCTCTACGATTTGCTGAAGGATGTAGCAATTCGGGTAAGTATTAGCGAAAGCGGGGATATGACGACCTCTGACATTGCTCTAAATATGGGTAAGATTATAGGAGGAGACACCAACTTTATATTTAAGGCTCAATATATAGAATATATAAAAAGAACGGCAGGTGACCAAGCTGTCCCTATGCTTACGGCGGAAGGGGCTAAATTTGCCGATAGAGGGGAGTTCGAGCTTGCGGCAATGTATTTCAGGGCTGCTCTAATTATCGAGCCTACAGCGAAAAATCCGCTTTACCTGTATGGCAGGGTTTGCAAGGAGTGCTATGAATCCGAAGATAAGGATGAAACATATGTGGGAAGATTTAAGGCGGAATCCCTCGAGGCTTTCGAAATTCTTACTATAATGCATCCAGAGTTCAGTATGGGATATTATTTTCTCGGATATGCCTATCTCAACCTCGGATTGTATATGAAGGCAAAGCTGACGTGGGAGGACTTTCTTAAATATATAGACGAAGACGAAGTTTTCAGTCGAGAAGAGCAATCCGATGAAAAGTATAGACTGAAAGAGGATATACAAACTCTGTTAAAAGAACTGAATGATCCGGTAATGATTGAAAACGGATGCAATCTAATTCTTAGCGGAGATTTTCAGAACGGCAAAAGGATTCTTGAGAATTATTGTAACGGAAGGTATGAGAATTGGTGGCCGCTTTGGTATCACCTCGGTGTAGCGGAGAAATCACTGTCAAATACTGAGGATGCGGTAGAGCATTTCAAAAAAGCACTTGTATTATCGCCGAGCAATACAGATATCATGAAGGAGCTTGCTGATATATACGAGGCTCTCGGAGACGAGCAAAATGCTGAAAAATACCTAAAGAAAATCGATATTGTCAACGAGAATATGGCTCAAGAAATTTGTGAAAAATAATAAAATCATTAATTTTATAACAGGTAAAAATGTTTTTGAATAATAAAGATATATTTCTCACAATAAAGATTGATTTTAATCTAAAAAGAATGTAAAGTTAATCCGTAGACATTAATCTACACTATTCAAATTTTTTATAGGAGGTATTTATATGTCAAGTTTCTGGATGAATGCAATCGGACGTGAATCCGTTATTGCAGCAGATAGTACTTGGGGACTTATGATGGTAATGTGTGTCGGTGTTTTTGCAGCTATTTGGCTGGAACAAAAATACGCATGGGCATCAAAAGTTTCGGGAGCTATTATAGCTCTGATCATTGCGATGGTACTCGCAAATTTGGGAATTCTCCCTATATCAAGCGTTTTATATGATGATATCGTATGGGGCGTTATCGTACCTATGGGTATTCCAATGTTACTTCTTCAGTGTAACGTTAAGAAAATCTGGGCAGAGACAGGAAGAATGCTCACAATTTTCCTTATCGGTGCAGTTGGAACTATAGTTGGAGCTTTCCTAGCTTTCTATCTCTTGAAGGGACCTTTCGGCAATGAAATGGATCTTGCAAGAGTAGCTTCAATGATGACAGGATCATACATCGGCGGTGGTGTTAACTTCGCAGCAATGGCATCTCAGTATGCATCAGGTGAAGATATCACAGCAGCAGCTACAGTAGCTGATAACCTGCTTATGGCTATGTATTTCTTCGTTCTCATTTTCTTTGCAGGAAGCAAGTTCTTCAGAAAACAATTCGCACACCCTCATATCGAAGCGGTTGAATCGGGAAATGTTGACCTCGAAGAAGCAAAGACTTTGGCAGCAGCTTTCTGGAGCAGAAAAGATATTTCTCTCAAGGATATCGCTGTTAATATCGCATACTCAGTAACTGTAGTATGGGTATCCCAACTCATCGCAGGTCTTTTTGGAACTATGGAAGTTACAAACGGATTTACAGACTTTGTTGTTAAGTTCCTCGGATCACAGTATGTATGGATCACAACTATTTCTGTAATCGTAGCAACATTTATGGAGAAACAAGTTAAGGAAATGCACGGTTCACAGGAAATCGGAACATACTTTATCTATCTGTTCCTCTTCGTAATCGGTGTTCCTGCCAACATCTACACAGTTGTTACAAAGAGCCCGCTTCTACTCGTACTTACTGCAATTATGGTACTTGTAAACATGCTATTCTGCTTCGGAGCAGCAAAGATCTTCAAGTTTAACCTTGAGGAAGCTATCGTCGCTTCAAACGCAAATATCGGTGGACCTACAACTGCTGCCGGAATGGCAATTTCACAGGGTTGGGCAACACTTGTCGGACCTGCAATGCTGATCGGTGTACTTGGATACGTAGTAGGAAACTACGCAGGAACTATGGTAGCTATTGCCCTTGGCTTATAGCAGGTGATTTGTTCCAGCTAAATTAATTCACTATTACTAAAGTTATTTTAAGGAGAAACGTAATGTTAGATTACAAAAAACCAATTCCGGTTATTCCATTTCCTTCAAATAAGCTTCCTGTACCAAGTCCATCTCTTGAACCTCTGGTTTATATGGATGACGAGTTTGTTTGTGATTCAATGTACAATCATTGGGTCGAAGACGAGGGTAGACCTCTACCGGGCTCAAGCCCAAGCATTATGGTTCGTGAGACCGTTTTCAACATGATGAAGGAAGCTGCAAAGCTTTTGCCTGAAGGATATAAGTTCAAGATATATGATGCTTACCGTCCAATAGCGGTACAGCAGGCTCTCTGGGATTAATTCAGAGATGTTAAGAGAACAGAAAATCCGGATGTTTCTGAAGAAGAAGTTGATAGACTGACTTTATTCTGCATCTCCTTCCCATCATATAATGTACTTATGCCTTCACTGCATAATACAGGCGGTGCTGTTGACCTTACAATCCTCGGTCCTGATGGCGAAGAGCTCGATATGGGCTGCGGATTTGATGAATTCACTGATGCTGCATGGACTACATATTTCGAAGCCGAAGGTAAAGGCGCAGGCCTTAACGATGTTGCAAAAGACAACAGAAGAATGCTGTATAACATCATGACTTCCGTTGGATTTACCAACTTCCCATCAGAGTGGTGGCATTTCGACTACGGTACTGAAAAGTGGGGTCTCTTCACTAATAACGTACCTGTATATGGCGGAATCCTCGATGCTGAGGTTAAAGATTCAGTTCCATACGACAAGATGGATGTCATCAGAGAGATCGACAGAAAAGAACAGGAACTTGTTAAGAAGATCGTGGAAATGAGAGATCAATTCCCGGTTCTGGAAGCGGAAGCCGTCGAAGCGGTAAAATAAACGCACTTAATAAGAAGTTCAAAATAAAAACGGAGCTTACATGCAGTTAATTCTGACATGACGCTCCGTTTTACTTTATTAAAACTTTATGTATTACTTAAATAATATTCTTTAAATGCTATATTTTCGAATTACACCCATCCTTTATCGTCGAATCGGGTTTACCGTCGTGAAGCATCGAAACCAGGATATCGCCTTCCATAATCTCAGTATCTCCCTGAGGAACTATAATTTCACCGTCTTCACGTCTTATCATAACGATAAGATGCTCAGGTTGCAGGCTTATATTCTTTAATTGTCTGCCTATAAAAGCATGTCCGCTGCAAATGGTATGTTCTACAAGGTCATGTCCGGTAGGGTCGAAATATTCCTCGCCACCTAGAACGATTACATCTCCTGCATGAAGTGTTGTATCTCCACGAGGCACTATCGCTTTACCATCTCTCATAATCTTCGCAACAATAATACTGAAAGTAAGGTTTAAATCTTTAACCTGTCTGCCTATCCATTGAGAATCTTCATCAATCTTAACCTTGAGGAAACCCAAATCGGATTTATCCTGATAATCGTTAAAAGTTCGCAAGA
>CAYFWG010000007.1:0-1253 GCA_964346775.1 uncultured Mogibacterium sp. | reverse complement strand
TTCTTCGCTGCGAAGGGCATGAGAAAACCCTGGATTGCAGAAGAGAGTACGCATATTCCAAAAACAGTATTATAGATATCTCCGCCTACCTTGACTCCGGAATTAGTCGCAAGAATAGCAAATGCAATAGCTGCAGCTCCACGCAAGCCGGCAATAGAGATAAGGATTTTCTGGTTGTTTTTCAGCTTAAAAGGTATTGTGAGTAGATATACAGAAATCGGCCTAGCGATTATGAACATAAAGAACATAATCGCGGCTGCCATAGGAAGAAACTCTACGAAGAGATTCCAGTTCGAAAGCAAACCGAGCATAAAGAAGAGGCAGATCTGTATAATATCTCCAAAACCGTCATAGAAGAAGACGGCTTCTTTCTTGCCTTTAAAGGATTTATTACCGAGATATATTCCGTATATATAGACAGCTAAGAATCCGTTGCCTTGAAGTTCAGATGTCAATGCGTACACAAGAGTCGAAGTTGCTACAATGTATAGAACGAGAAGACCATCTCTAACTATATTGAGCTTGGTAATAAGCCAATAGAAGAAATATGCTAGGGCAAAACCCATTGCGATGCCGAGGGCAACCTGGAGAAAAATCATTAAAGGAATGTTGGTGGATCTTCCTAATATAATCGAGAGGAAAACCATAGTCAGGGTATATGCAAAAGGGTCGTTGGATCCAGATTCGAGTTCGAAAAGGGATGCTGTATGGTATTTGAGGTTGAGATTTTTACTTCTTAGGATATTCGAAACAGACGCATAGTCTGTGGATGCAACTATAGAGCCTATGAGCATTCCCGGAAGAAGTTTCCAGCCCAAGACGAAGTGGCAGAATAATCCTGTAAGAAGGGCAGTTACAACTACACCCAGAGATGATAGGACGATTGCAGGTATGGCGACAGGCTTGGACATCTTCCAATTGGTTGAGAAACCACCTTGAAACATGATTACCATCAAAGCTACTGTCGCAAATTTATCGGCAAAAACATAGTTATCCATACCATAGCCGAATTTATTAAAGAGAATGCCGAGGACAATAAAGAGGAGCAGGGCAGGTACTCCAGATCGATTTGAAAACATAATTGCAAAAATTGCAAGAAACATAATAACCGAAACAATTAGTAGTGTCATGACTCCTCCTAATAAAAAACTTATCGAAATATCGCCACATGATCTAAATCAAGTGGCGATAACAGGTTTGGTTGCGGGGGAAGGACTTGAACCTACGACCTTCGGGTTATGAGCCCGATGAGC
>CAYFWG010000006.1:15710-16796 GCA_964346775.1 uncultured Mogibacterium sp. | reverse complement strand
GTCGCTTTGAACGCTGTAATATCTGCCGCCTGGCTTATAGGGTATGTGAAGAAGCCTACAGGAACACTGTCTCCTGCAAAACCTCTCATCTTCAGCTCGGACTTGACTGTAGGATTTCTCTGAACTCGTGTAACAGTTACGAGATTCATATAATATATAACCAGTTCGTGCAATTGAGGTATCTCGGATTGAATCAATATATGTGTCTTCTTAGGATCTATTCCTACGGACAGATAGTCAATCGCAACCTGTAGGACGCTTTCCCTTACCTTCTCTGGATTTTCCGCATTATCGGTCAGAGCCTGAGCGTCTGCGAGCATGACAAAAACCTTATCGCATTCGCCGCTCTCCTGTATTTCAAGTCTCTGTCTTAAAGATCCTACGTAATGTCCTATATGTAGCCTGCCAGTCGGTCTGTCACCGGTAAGCATTACTTTTTGTTTAGTATTGTTCATTTCTTTCCCTTTCCGTATGGTTAATCAATATTCGTCGTATCTGCCAGGCGATACAGGTTCGTTTCAGTCATAACGGCATCCATCAATTCATCATGGGCCTCACAAGGTATCTCATCTGCAAGCACTTCTTCAAAGCAAAACGCCATCTTGACACAGTCGGGACGAAGCTTCTTGATGTATGAATCATAGTATCCCTTCCCATGTCCTATCCTTCGGCACTCCCTATCACACGATATGCAAGGAAGTATCACCAAATCAATTTCCTTGGGGTCAACCAAAGGTGCATCGATCCCTGGTTCGGGAACTCCGTAATTGCTCATAACCAGCTTGTGCTCCGAGCCGAACTCCCTTGCCTCAAGTTCGCTTTCTCTCCGAGAACCGTCAGCAAAGACTTCCACATCCGTACACCTCGGTAAGCAAACCCGTTTGCCGTGCTTCAACATAGTGACGAGCAAAGATACCGTCATTACTTCTTTGCCCATAGATGCATAAGCGAGAATTGTTTTCGCTTCTTTATATTCAGGAGTGAGATAAAGCTTGCGACAGATTCTACCTGACGCCTCTACCCTATAACCGTCTTTAAGGTTATAGAGAGCCGGTCGCGCTCGCGACCTACACCATCGTTTACGGT
>CAYFWG010000006.1:15133-15700 GCA_964346775.1 uncultured Mogibacterium sp. | reverse complement strand
CGCCGCTGGCGTATTGCTGTCTTTTTGTTTTTAATGATACGGCGACCACCGAGATCTACACCATCGTTTACGGTCTTTAATATTCTGATTATCTATTTTATTCTCACATTCAACCATTATTGCATCCTATTAATTATCTGTTTTCTTATTCTCCTGCTGTAGAAAAGGCAGAGAGTCATACCGAATACTTCGGCAAGTGGGAAGGCCCACCAGACCATGTTCACTCCTCCGATTCTTGAGAATATATATGCAAAAGGAATTATTACAACAAACTGTCTGAGGAGGGACATGTTCATGCTATATACGCTTTTTCCCAGAGCCTGAAATGCCGCCGCCCTCATTATACTGAATCCCGCAAACGGGAAGTTTAAGGACATTATATGAAGTGCTACCACTCCCATTGCCGTCATCTCTGGCGATGCATCGAACAAAGCCATGAGCTGTTCTGGAACCAGCCAGAAAATTACAGTTCCTATGGACATAAGGATTATTCCATATCTTACACCGAGAGAAACTACCTTCTCCAGCCTCTCCTTCTTGCTTGCGCCGTAATTATAGGCGATTATA
>CAYFWG010000006.1:11958-15038 GCA_964346775.1 uncultured Mogibacterium sp. | reverse complement strand
GCAACAGCTGTCGATGAAAATGCGATCAGTATCTTGTTGATCGAGAAATTCATTACTGCTCCTACCGACTGTAGGACTATAACCGGAATTCCCAGCTTGTATATATCTTTGATAGTTTGCCAATGCGGAGTGATCTTGCTGATGGAAAGACCGAGCTCCTTATTAACTTTCTTGTTCAGGATGATACCGATCGTACAGCTGAGGATCTGGCCGAAGACAGTGGCAATAGCTGCACCTTTGACTCCCATAGCCGGAAATCCCAGAAGTCCGAATATGAGTATCGGGTCCATTACTATATTGAACAAAGCACCGCTTGCTTGCATAAAGAGGATGTACTTGGTTTTGCCCGTAGCTTGCAAAAGTCTCTCCAGCATAAACTGGAACATCGCTGCGATCGAAAGCCATTGTGTAATCTGTAGGTATGTTGCTCCATATTCGATAATTTGAGGATCGTTTGTTTGCAGGGCTATAATCGGTCGCGCAAAACAACCTATGAGAAAGAAGATTGAGTAGTTTATTACAACGAGAATAAACCCGTTATGAGCAACTCGGTCCGCTTTATCATACATTCTTGCACCCAGATATTTAGATAGTAGGGCACTCATACCGACTGCTGTTCCTATACCTACCGCTGCGTTAAAGTTCTGAAACGGGAAGCATAGGGTCAGCGCAGTAAGAGCGTTCTCGTTAATTCTTGAAACGAATATCGAGTCCACTACATTATAGAGTGCCACCACAAACATCGAAAGCATGAGAGGGAGGGACATCCTGATCAAGAGCCCGTGTACGGGCTCTGTTCCCATTCTGTCCGAATCCCTCTTTTCTTCAATATAATCTTCTTCGAGCTTTTTTTCTTTATCTTTTTCGCTAATCAACTAACTCCTTACCTTCTTTCTTAGCTACTGCTCTTTGTATTGCTTTGACTATTTCGACCATAGGTATGATCAGGATAGCCAGTCCCATTGCGATTGCGTATTCAGTAATTCCGATAGGCTCGAACTCGAACAGCGCTGCAATAGGTGGAACTTCTATTACTACTGTAGTCAGAATAAACGCCAGTATGCCGGAACCCCAGAGCCATTTGTTCTGCTTCGATAGTGTGAATATAGATCCTCTTCTCGATCTCATGTTGAATGAGTGGAAGATTTCGCACATCGACATCGTCAGGAATGCCATCGTAATTCCGTCGTTGCTTGCAACGATGTGCCATGATCCTGTTTCGAGGAATTCTCCGATAAAGTATGCTATCAGTACGAGAAGTGTAGTGAAAGCTCCTTGATAAAGGATATCCTTATCCATTCCTCCCGCAAAGACACCTTCTCTCGCATTTCTAGGCTGCTGCTTCATCGCATCCTTCTCTCCGTCCTCAAGTCCGAGGGCAAGAGCAGGAAGAGAGTCTGTGATTAAGTTTATCCACAGAAGATGTACAGGCTTAAGTATTGTGAAGCTAAGCATAGTAGCTATGAGGATCGACAATACTTCGCTCAGATTACTTGCCAGCAAGAACTGTATTGCCTTACGGATATTTGCGTATATCCTTCTTCCTTCTTCAACAGCAGAAACTATAGTTGCGAAATTATCATCCGCCAATATCATATCGGCAACATTCTTAGTAACGTCGGTTCCTGTTATTCCCATTCCTATGCCGATATCGGCAGCTTTAATTGCAGGAGCGTCGTTTACACCGTCACCAGTCATGGCAGTAACCTTGTGGTTTGCACGCCATGCTTTGACGATTCTCACCTTGTGCTCAGGCTGAACTCTCGCGTATACGGAATATGTTCCGATTTTGTTCAGAAGTTCTTCGTCCGACATATCGTCAAGTGCAGCACCGAGTATTGCATCGTCAGCACTTTCAATAATTCCAAGTTCTTTACCGATTGCAACAGCTGTATCGAGCTGGTCTCCTGTTATCATGACAGGTCTGATTCCTGCACTCCAGCATTCAGCAACAGCGTCTTTTACTTCTGGTCTGATCGGGTCAATCATGCCTACAAGTCCGACCATCACCAGGCCTTGCTCGAGTGCTGTATCCGAAAAGTCGCTGATATCATCTTCGCAAACCTTGAATCCGAGTCCCAATACTCTGAGAGCCGAGCTTGCCATCGAAGCGTTTGCCCTGCGAACTTTGTCCGCGAGTTCTTCCGTCATCGGTACGATTTCATCTTCGAGCAAAATATGTGTAGCTTTGCCCAGAACGATGTCAGGTGCTCCCTTTGTAAACTGAATTACATTTGATCCCGAAATCAGTTTGCCGAGTACGGTGTCATCTTCACCCAAGGCACCTTTTTCGACATTCTTATGTACTGTAGACATCATCTTACGACCTGAGTCGAAAGGTGCTTCTCCTATACGAGGGAAACGATTCACAAGATCTGGCTTTGGAAGGTTTTGAGCGCTGGAGTAAGCTACAAGAGCTGCTTCCGTAGGCTCACCTATAACTTCTTCTCCAGACTCTGTCACCTTCAGTTCAGCATCGGAACAAAGCGCCATTCCAGCAGCAAGGACGTCCTTGTCATATCCAAAATAGTCGACGACAGTCATCTTATTCTGAGTAAGAGTTCCCGTCTTATCCGAGCAAATAATCTGTGCACAGCCGAGGGTTTCAACTGCTGTCAGTTTTCTGATTACCGCGTTACGACGAGACATCTTGGTGACGCCGATCGAAAGAACGATGGTAACAACTGCAGCAAGTCCTTCAGGAATTGCAGCAACTGCGAGTGAAATAGCAAGCATAAATGTATCGATCATAACATCCATGCTCAAACGTCCTGCTTTGAAAACTCCCAGAACGAATATAAATACACATATTCCGAGCACCAGCTTTGTAAGAATCTTGGAAAGCTGTGTGAGCTTGATCTGCAGAGGAGTCAGCTCTTCTTCTGCCTGAGCGATTGCATCTGCGATCTTTCCCATCTCGGTTGACATTCCCGTACCTGTGATGACAGCTTTTCCTCGTCCGTATACGACGGTACTTCCCATATACATCATGTTCTTACGGTCGCCGAGAGAAACATCCTTGGCATTTTCCTCAAGCTCGATCTCTTCGACTTGCTTGGTTACAGGAACGGACTCTCCCG
>CAYFWG010000006.1:11655-11948 GCA_964346775.1 uncultured Mogibacterium sp. | reverse complement strand
TAAGAGCCGCCTCTTCCACCTTCATGGATGCAGCTTCAATTATTCGTCCGTCTGCAGGTATGCTGTCTCCCGCTTCGAGCAAAACGACATCTCCGACAACGAGGTGATCGCTTTCCAGAGTCATAATCTGGCCGTCTCTCAGTACCTTAGACTTTGCGGCAGTCATCTCCTTGAGAGCCTCTATGGCTTCCTCGGCTTTGCTCTCCTGAATAACTCCAAGCAGGGAGTTCAGGATAACTACGAAGAGAATAATGAATACATCAGCTGGACTCTCGTTTTCATAAAGAGATGTT
>CAYFWG010000006.1:0-11645 GCA_964346775.1 uncultured Mogibacterium sp. | reverse complement strand
GCAGCGGCACCGAGAAGTATGATTATCATCGGATCCTTCATCTGGTCGAAGAATCTCAAGATAGCGCTTCTCTTCTTTGCCTCGATAAGTCTGTTCGGGCCGTACTTGTTTAGCCTTTCTTCAGCTTCCTTGCTGCTGAGTCCGTTGAGTTCCGATTCGGTTTCCACCATCGTTTTGTCAATCGGCTCAAGATAGGGTCTAAAACCTTCTTTCATAATAAATTTACCTCCTATTACATAAAATGCAGTAGTTGGTGGAATTAGGTATGGACACAGATTGTCGACTGTGTCCTAGCCTAATCCCACAAACAGACATATAATTATATCACTTTTTTATTATTTTTCATCAATTGCTTGTCTTAAAGCTTTACAAAGTTGGTCTGTGCATGAAGTCTCTCTGAATCCGCAGGTGGTTCCATCGAGCATTTCGATTACTTCATCGACCTTCTTGCCCTTTATCAGCTTGCTTATCGCTTTGAGGTTTCCATTGCATCCGCCTGTGAATACTACGTCCTCAATCGTATCACCATCAAGTTCAACTTCTATCATCTGGGAACAAACTCCCTCTGGGTAAAAAACGAACATCTTTCATCTCCTTTACATCGTTACATTGTTTGCATGTTTATAACATTTTATAGTGCCGGCATAAACCGGCACTATTTATTTGATTAATTAATTCTATAAACCGATTTCGTCTGCGATTTCAAGCATGGACTCCATCGCTATATCTATAAATTCATCCCAGGATATTCCTGTCTTTTCAATCATCATCATGTACTGCCTGTTTGCTCCTGCTGCAAATCTCGTCTCCTTATATCTCTTGTTGACAGATTTGTGCTTGACGCTTGCGAGTTTTTTGTCTGGATAAATCTGAGCAACTGCTTTGACAAAGCCAGACATTGGATCTGCTGCAATCATCGCATATTCCAAAGTAGTCTCTGGGTTTTTTCCGCAAATAGGATTGTGAGACATAATAGCATTTTCAACGATAGGGTTATCGATTCCTTCTTTTCTCAAGATTTCAACCGATACCGGCCCGTGTGTTCCGAGGTCCTCCCTCCACGGAGCGGTTTCTTCATCCAAATCGTGAAGAAGTCCGCATACAGCCCATAGTTCTTCATCTTGTGGAGCAAGTCTCTTCGCAAGTCCGCGCATAATCGCTTCCACCGCATAGCTGTGAGTTATGTAATTTTCACCTTTAACATATTTGTGCAACAGGTCATAAGCTTGCTGCCTTGTAATTTCTGTCATTCTTTAAACCTCCTATATTTCAATCGCAATATCAAGTACTGTTGCGAAATCTTTCTCTATATCTATACCCGCCTGTGTTACCTCTGCTCCGGAAAAAGGTCTGTCGAGAACTCCCGCCGCCATATTCGACAGGAAGGAAATTCCTATAATCTCTTTCCTTGCATGATTTGCTATTATCGCCTCTGGAACACTCGACATGCCTACGCAATCACCGCCGATAGTTCTAATATATCTTATCTCGGCAGGCGTTTCAAAGGAAGGCCCGGACATCATCGTATACACTCCTTCGACGAGGTCGATTCCTTGGGAAGCCACTTTGTCCATAAGGCTTTGCCTAAGATCTCTGTCGTAAGTATACGTCATATCGGGAAATCTCAAACCGTATTCGTCGAGGTTTTCTCCTATGAGCGGGTTGTCGCCGGACAAATTGATGTGGTCGCTGATGAGCATAAGCTGTCCTGCCTTATACTCAGTATTAACGCATCCCGAGGCATTGGTGATTATGAATCTCTTTACATTCATCTCTACCATTACCCTTGCAGGGAATGTCGTCTTTTCCATCGAGTTGCACTCGTAATAGTGGAAGCGTCCAGCGAGGCAGACAACTTTCTTGCCTTTGTGATTACCATAGACGAGCTGTCCTCTATGTCCCTCTGCATTACCTGTATTGAAATGAGGAATCTCGGAATAAGGTATGGTTACCGCACCTTCAATTCTATCCACATAACTGTTAAGCCCCGACCCAAGTATAACTACGACTTCGGGCTTATCAACTCCCCGACCTTCAAGGTATTCTGCCGCTTCTTTAATTTTTTTTCGTAATGTTTGACTCATCTTCGCTCCTACTTGAACTTAGAATTAAACTAAGAATTCTTTTACTTGTTTATAAGCAATTCGGCTATCTGTACAGCATTGGTCGCTGCACCCTTTCGCACCTGATCGCCGCAGCACCACAGGTTGATTCCCTTTTCGTTTGCCAGATCACGTCTAAGCCTTCCGACATAGACTATATCCTGGTTGGATGTGACTATCGGCATCGGATAAATGCTATTATCGGTGTCGTCATATAGTTTGCATCCAGGCGCCAAAGCGATCGCTTCTCTTACCTCGTCTATCGAAAGCTTTTCCTCCGTGATGATATTTGCGGAAATTGCGTGGGATCTTTCTACTGGAACCCTTACACAGGTGCACGAAACTTCCAGATTAGGAAGGTGCATGATTTTCCTGCCTTCATTTTGAAGCTTCATTTCCTCTGAAGTATATCCGTTCTCGTCAAAGCCTCCTATTTGTGGTATGAGGTTGTAGGCAATCTGGTGTTGGAAGACAGAAGGTTTAATTTCCGCTCCATGGTTAATGTCCTTGCCTCCACTATGCAAAGCTTCGATTATAGCCTCGGACTGCTCGTACATTTCTATCGGTCCTGCAGCCCCCGCTCCACTCGTCGCCTGATACGTAGAAGCATATATCTTCTCTATCTTTGACATCTTGTTGATAGCATTCACAGCTACCAAGGTAATAGTCGTAGAGCAATTAGGATTGCTGATGATTCCTTTGTGCTTCATCGCATCTTCGGGATTGACCTCAGGAACTACCAAAGGCACGTCGTCACACATTCTGAATGCAGATGAGTTGTCGATAAACACAGCACCCGCTTTTACAATATGTGGAGCCATCAGTTCAGCAGTATCGTTGTCGGAAGCACCCAGCACGATATCGAGTCCTTCGAACGAAGTCTCCGATGTTCTTTGAACAACTACATCGCCAAAGGGAGTCGAAATGCTTTTCCCCTCCGACCTTTCGCTCGCAAGACATCTCAGTTCTCCTACAGGGAAGTTTCTCTCCGCGAGAATCCCTATCATTTCCTGTCCTACCGCTCCTGTTGCCCCTATTATTCCAATATTGTATCTTTTCATCGGCTTCTCCTTTTTTCTTACATTGCGAAGCTTTCGTATAGTATCTTGACCGCTCTTTCAAAGTCCTCCGTAAAGACTCCAACCATGATATTAATCTCGTCAGCACCTTGTTCAATGGTTCTGATATTTACATTGTTATCTCCAAGAGCATTGAAGATTTTGCCAGAAATGCCCGTGCGGTATGCCATCTGCCTTCCGACTATGGCTATAAGGCTGATGCCTTCGCTTAGGTCACAGCTGTCGATGTTCTCGTTGTTTCTTAACGCCGACATCAGGTCGTATTTTTTCGTCTTGATGCAGTCGCTTGGGAAAAGCACCGAGAAGCTATCCACTCCGCTCGGAATCTGTTCGATCGGAATGTCATATTTGTCGAAGAGTTCGAGAACTTCTCTTAAGAGCTTGTTCTTAACACTGCCCATCCTGTTTTTGTAAATATTGATTATAGAAAAATCTTTCTTTCCAGCAATGCCGGTTATAAATCTTTCGTGTTCTTCCTCAAGTTCCTCATCGAAAAGCTCTCTAATCAGAGTGCCTGGATCGTCTGGATCGTTGGTATTCCTTATGTTGAGAGGGATATCCTTAATCCTGACAGGGAAAACGGCATCTTCGTGAAGTACGGAAGCACCCATATAACTGAGCTCTCTAAGCTCGTCGTATGTGACCCTGGCAATCGTCTTCGGCTTTTCAACTATCTTAGGATCTACCATCAGAATTCCCGATACGTCCGTCCAGTTTTCGTAAACGCTAGCACCGAGTAATGCCGCAGCGACAGCCCCCGTTATATCAGAACCACCCCTTGAGAAGACTTTGATCTCTTCGTTAGGATATGCTCCGTAGAAACCTGGAGTGACTATTCTACCGTATACGCCGAGCAGATCTACGAGCTTCTCCTCTGTCGCTTCGTAGTCAACTCTTCCGTCGTATCCGAAGGTGACCCAGTCCGCCGCATCTACAAATTTATATCCGAGGTATTCAGCCATGAGGATGGCGTTGAAGCATTCTCCTCTTGAAGCCAGATAGTCCGGCGAGGTGTTCTTGTCTACACCCTCGAAAGCTTTGTCGATTATGCTTTCTATGTCAGTAGTAAGACCGCACTCGTCTCTGATCTCAACAAATCTGTCTTTAATCAATTCCAATATGCGATCAAAGTCTACATCGTATTTGATGTGTGCATGACAAAGGAAAAGAAGATCCGTGATTTTATTATCCTCGGGAGATCTCCTACCGGGCGCGGAAACGACGATAAGCTTCCTCGATTCGTCCGACTCAACTATTTTTTTGACTTTGGCAAACTGTTTGCTGTTACTCAAACTCGTTCCACCGAACTTCGCAACTTTCAGCATATCTCCCACCTCTGTTTTCACATACATCAAGTTTATATGTTTTGATACATTCTATATATTGTTACCGAGCCGATTCAATTAATCAATCAAGGCTGCGAAGAACATCGGCCTGCCTTTTTCTTTGCGGTGCTGACCTATATGATGCATTTGCTCCACTGTTATAGGCTTTGACATGCAGTAAAACACCCCGTCTTTTTCTTCGAATGTATCGATAAGAGCCTTTATCTTATCGCACATCCTGTTGTGCCTGATGTAATATCTTCTTACCTCGTCGCACTTGCCTATTTTGTAATCTTGAGATTCTCTAGCAGGAGCCTTCATATCGATTCCATCTTTAATGTCGATGACATCCTGTATTACCGACTCTCCCGTCGCCAGCTTTCCCGCACCCTGTCCGTAAAAGCTTTGAGTTCCTATGCTTTCTCCTACGAGGGTTATAAGGTTGTTGTTCAGCTTGACATTTGCTTCAATGGAATCCGCTGGGCAAGCTACAGGTTCGACCCATGATTTGATGCTTCCATTATCGAGCTTTGCGTTCATAAGCAGTTTGCAGGTTAGCCCTTTGCTTTTCAAATAAGCTATGTCGCATGCCTCTATAGTATCTATTCCATAGAATGGAACATCTTCTTCTCTTATCAATGAATCGAATGCAAGGTTGGCGGATATTACCGTTTTACAAAGAGAATCTTTGCCTCCTATATCTGCAGTAGGATCGGCTTCCGCATACCCTAGTTCCTGCGCAGACTTTAATATTTCCGAGAAAGCGGATCCATTGTCGTACATGGAGTCGAGTATGTAATTGCACGTTCCGTTAACTATTCCTCTTACTTCCTTTATCTTGTCGCATCTCTTGGTTCTCATCAGATTAAACAGCCAAGGAATACCGCCTCCAGCACTCGATGTGAACCTAAGCTGGACATTATTTCTTCTCGCGGTCTCGGTAAGTTCTTCGAAATAGGCGCTCAGCAAGTTTTTGTTCGGTGTGACAACGTGTTTTCCTGCATTGAGGCAGGCAATCACATATGTCCTTGCAGGCTCGATTCCACCTATCGATTCGACGACAAGTTCTATATCGGAATCATTTATTATGTCTTCTATATTATCTGTGATTCTGTCATTTAAACTCTCATATCCCTCGATAGGATGACGTGCGAGAATTTTCTTTATGCAGATGTCATCGGTCGATTTTGCGACCTCGTAGGCACCGCTTCCGACGGTTCCGAAACCCATAATTGCTATGTTCATTATACGACCTCCGACTTTGATTTTTTGCAATCTATGTTTATTTAAAATCGTCCTGTTAATACAAAATTTGCAAGACTACGAGAAAGCGTCCTTGAGGGAAAAACACTTGTCTTACAAATAGAAATAATGTATCATAGATATGTTGATTTTTCAATTGTTTCAAGGTAAATTATAACATAGGAAAACAAAATAAATGATTAAATATATCAGCACAAGAGATAAAGAAATAAGTGTCTCCTCCTCGCGGGCAATCCTGGATGGTCAGTCCCCCGATGGAGGACTTTATATTCCAGAAAACCTCGAAGATATCAAGGTCGATTATCGCGATGTAATCCGATACGACTTCAAAGGAATGGCTAAGGTTGTGTGGAATACCTTTTTCCCTGATTATGGCCAGGAAACTAACGACGACCTCGTCGAAAAAAGTTACACAGATAAGTTTTCAGACGAGAAAATTACACCGCTCGTCAAAGTCGGTGACGACTATATCCTCGAGCTCTTTCACGGGCCTACTTCGGCATTCAAGGACGTTGCACTTTCCGCCCTGCCGAACCTTCTCACCAAGGCAAGAGATATGAACTCTTTCAAGGACGAGATTCTTATACTTACTGCCACTTCTGGCGATACTGGAAGTGCCGCTCTATACGGATTCAGCGATGTACCTGGCACAAGCATTATCGTATTCTATCCTGAGGGAGGAGTATCCGAAACACAAAGGCTCCAGATGGTAACTGCTTCAGGTTCAAACACCTGCGCTTGTGCTATCAAAGGAAATTTCGACGATGCTCAATCGGGAGTGAAGTCGATCTTAAACGCTTATCCTCAGCCAGCAAAAGGAGTATCTCTATCGAGCGCGAATTCGATAAATATCGGTAGACTCGTGCCTCAGATAGTATATTACTTCTCCGCATATAAACAGCTGATTGAATCAGGCTCTATCAAAGACGGCGCAAAGGTGAATTTTGTCGTTCCAACGGGAAACTTCGGGAATATAATGGCGGGGTATTTTGCACTTCAGATGGGACTTCCGATCAACAAGTTAATCTGTGCGTCCAATATGAACGATGTTCTGACAGAGTTTCTCGAAACAGGCCATTACGATAGAAAGAGAGATTTCCACAAGACGACTTCGCCTTCGATGGACATACTCGTTTCCAGCAACCTCGAAAGACTGCTATACTATATATGTGGGCCTGAGAATACGGCAAAATACATGAAACTCCTTGCCGAGACTGGCGAGTATCAAATAAATACCGACGAACTTGCAACACTGAAATCCGTATTTATAGGGATTTCTGCAACGGATGCCGAAGGTTCGGAAGCCATAGGAAGTGTTTATAAATCTCAAAACTATCTTATGGATACTCACACTGCGATCGCCTGGTCCTGCCTTGAGAAATTCAAGGACAAAGCCTGGGCTTACTCAGCAGACAACGATGCCAAGCTGGCAAACGTAGTTTTGTCAACAGCTTCTCCGTACAAATTCTGCAAGTCGGTTCTCACTGCAATAGGAGAAGAACTCGAGTTCAGCGATGAAACCAATATGCAGAAATGCCATGAAATTACCGGTGTTCCGATTCCTTCTGGACTTTCGGGAGTTTTCAGCAAAGAAATTCATCACGGAGATGTAATAGCTATAAGCGATATGAAGAAATACGTAATAGATCACGCAAAAAAATAGGAGCATAGAATGCAAAGCAAATATGTAATCGTAGATAAATCCCTGCTTCCGAGCTATTGCGAGAAAGTCGCCGATGCTCGCGAGCTTCTTGACTTAGGTAATGCCAAAGATGTCAGTGACGCTGTCAGGATGGTAGGGATATCGAGGAGTACCTATTACAAATACAAAGATTTAGTTAAGGATATAAGTACAGTTTCGATGGGACGACATGCCATAATTTCGATTATGACTTTCCATAAAGTCGGCGCTCTTTCGGCAGTACTTCAAATTATATCAGGTCATGGATATAACGTGTGGACAATCACACAGAACCCCCCGGTTGATTCCAAGGCAAATGTTGTTATTACCCTTGAACTAGGAGATGATGCCGATACGCTCGACGAAATGCTGGATAAAATCAGCAAACTTTCAGGTGTATCTCAAGTTCAGTTGCTGGGAATGGATTAGGAGGGATAGATATGGACTTTAAGCAAATTGAAGCTTTTGTAAACGTTGTGAGGTTTAAGAGTTTTAGTAAGGCTGCTGATGCAACATTTTTCACTCAGCCTACAATAAGCACTCATATAAGAAACCTCGAGAAAGAATTGGGCGTACAACTCCTCGATCGTAGAAGCAGGGTCGCCGAGATGACTCCTCACGGCGCAAAGTTTTATAAATATGCTGTTGAGATGATTAACGTGAGAGCTCTTGCTACTGAAACTCTTCGAGCAGGTGCTGATAAGGTGGAAGGCATATTGGAAATTCAAACTTCCTCAATCCCAGGAATCACCTTTCTTCCAGAACTCATGGCGGAGTTTAGGGCAAAGCATCCGGACATTCAGTATTATGTATCTTTGTCGGATACACAATCCGTAATCGACAATATAGCAGAGCGTAGGGGTGAAATCGGATTCATAGGTTCCGAACTGAGTAACAGTTCATTCACATCAATCAAGGTAGCCTCCGACCAGGTCGTTCTTATCGCACCGAAAAGTTACGAGCTGAGCGGATCTATAACTATGGCTGAAGCTGTAAGATATCCTTTCATCTGGAGGGAAACGGGATCTGCAACCAGGAGCACTTTCGAAGCTGCCGCTCTTGAGCTGGGATATAAGAAAGAAGTTTTCGACGTTGCCGCTCTATTTGACGATATGGATGCAACCCTAAGATCAGTCGAAGCTGGGCTAGGCGTTGCCGTTATTTCAAAGAAAGTCGCCTCAACAATGGGCAATAGTGTTTCCATGGTAGAAATAAGTGACTTCAAAGATACAAGAGACTTCTATATGATCCAGATGAAATCAACTTCTCTATCTCCTGCAGCAGAAGCTTTCTCTCAGTTTATAAAGGAGTCAGTCAAGGCGAACCTATAAATAAGATATCCAAATCTAATAAAAGAGATATTTGCTTTAACAGACCTTTAATAATATCGGATAATTTAAAATCCCCCGTAAGGGGGATTTTTGTATCAGTCGAGTATTTCAATGTATTTATTTCTCTTGTCCTTAAACTGTCCTATTATTGCGGATTCGCACCCCTGCTCTCCGAGCTGTTCGATAAGTCTTGACACTTCCTTCTCAGGTACGGCTATGAGAAGACCTCCCGATGTTTGAGGATCGTACAGGCAGTCTATCCTCGCTCTAAGCTCCAAGTCTTTGCTCGAGTCCTTTGACAGGAACTCTATGACATCGTCCGCGAAATGGTCTCTATTTCTGAATGCTCCAGCTGGGATAATGCCCATCTTCGCCATCTCGATTGCCTTCGGGAAAATTGGAACCTTGCTACTGAAAAGCTCTAGGGTAACATTCCCAGATTTTGCCATCTCTGCCGAATGACCCACAAGTCCGAAGCCCGTAATATCTGTGCATCCGTCCGTTTTGACACCCTTCATGGCATCGAAGCCGTATTTATTGAGTCTAGCCATGGTCTTCTCCATAGCTTCGTTTTCTTCGTCTGTGAGAAGATCCACCTTGGCTGCAGTTGTGAGAATTCCCGTTCCGATTTTCTTCGTTATAACAAGAAGATTTCCGGATTTGGCACTGTTGCTGAGTATGTCGTCAGGATGAGCAAAGCCCGTTACGGATAGCCCGTATTTCGGTTCTTTATCTTCTATGCTGTGTCCACCTACAATTGTAGCTCCAGCTTCGTTTACCTTGTCGTTACCGCCCTCGAGGATTCCCTTAACTGCATGCAAAGGAAGGCAGTTCGGGAAAGTTAGAAGATTCATCGCAAGCTTTGGTTCTCCGCCCATCGCATACACATCGCTCAATGAGTTTGCCGCTGCAACTTGTCCGAAGGTGTAAGGGTCGTCGACTATAGGTGGGAAAAAGTCTATAGTATTTATTATTGCAAGGTCATCTCTCACCTTGTATACGCAGGCATCGTCGCTGCTCTCGAATCCGATTAGAATCTTCGGATCCTTAATCTTAGGCAGGCCAGACAGAATTTCAGATAGGACACCCGGTCCTATTTTGGCTCCTCATCCACCTGCTGTTGTCATTTCGGTCAGACGAACTTTCTCAGAAGTATCGGGCAAAGCTATGTCGCAGGATAGCTTCTCCTTCGCTTCTTCTATTTTCTTTTCATCTATTATATTTTCATCAATTTTGGTGCTCATTTTAATTCCCTTTAGTCATTTCTATTATAGCAATTAAGTCAGGATGCATCGTCCTCGAAAATATCTCATTATTTATAAAAATGCTTTTGTTTCTCCAAATACATATTCCATTATACATAATCTAACGACAAATTTGTGTACTTATTGCAAGAACTCTTTTAATACATTATATCGCACTTTTTCAGTTGTTATGACAACCCTACATAAGTATAATAACTATGGAAAAGAACGAATTGTTTAACAAAAGGAGTAGGTATGCAAAAGGAAAAAAAGATTATTCAAGTGACGGAAAGGGTTCCTCTTCTTAAGGGTATTCCGCTTTCAATCCAGCACACATTCGCGATGTTCAGTGCATCAGTCCTGGTTCCGTATATTTTCGGTATCAACCCAGCAATTGCACTTCTGATGAACGGTATCGGAACACTTCTATTTATTCTTATCACACAGGGAAAAGCTCCGGCCTACTTAGGTTCTTCTTTCGCTTTCATATCTCCAGCATTGTTAGTAATTAATAATGAAAATCTCGGCTACAGATATGCTCTTGGCGGTTTTGTTATAGTCGGAATTCTTATGTGTATCATCGCTCTTGTCATTAAATTTGCAGGAACAAATTGGATTAACGCTATCCTGCCTCCTGCTGCAATGGGCCCTGTCGTCGCTCTTATAGGTCTCGAGCTTGCAAGCAGTGCTGCTCAGACAGGCGGAATCCTCGGTCCTGATGGCAAAGCGATTAACGACCCGAAAGCGACTCTTGTTTTCATGGTTACCTTGATTTTGGCTGTTTTCGGCGGAGTTCTCTACAGGGGATTCGCTTCAGCAATTGCTATACTTATTTCTATAATTGCAGGCTATGTTGTAGCACTTTTCAC
Source organism: uncultured Mogibacterium sp. (assembly GCA_964346775.1). Taxonomy (GTDB): domain Bacteria; phylum Bacillota; class Clostridia; order Peptostreptococcales; family Anaerovoracaceae; genus Crickella. Next base: position 751 of record CAYFWG010000006.1, on the reverse strand, counting down.
CGGGCTTGTAGATTTCTCCCAGGTTTCGGAAGCTGCAGTATTCGCACTGCCGAACTTCCAGACACCGCTTTGGAGCATGCAGGCAATACTGATCATCATTCCGGCAACCCTTGTAGTAGTTTCTGAACATATAGGCCACCAAGTTGTCACTTCCGAGATCATCGGAAAGGACCTCCTCAAAGATCCTGGACTTCACAGATCTCTCTTCGCCGATGGACTGTCTTCCGCAATTTCAGGTGCATGCGGTGCATGCCCTACAACAACATACGGCGAGAACATTGGTGTTATGGCAATAACTAAAGTCTACAGCGTATGGGTAATCGGAGGAGCTGCTGTTTTCTCGATAATTCTTTCCTTCATAGGTAAGGCATCAGCGCTCATTAGCACAATTCCGGGTCCTGTAATGGGTGGAGTGAGCTTCCTTCTTTACGGTATGATAGGCGCTTCCGGAATCAGACTTATGGTAGATGCGAAGATCGATTATTCCAAAGCAAGAAACCTCGCATTGACATCAGTAGTATTTGTCGTAGGTCTCTCAGGTATTTCAATCAGCCTCGGTTCCAGCCAGCTGAAGGGAATGAGCCTTGCCGCATTAACAGGAATGCTCCTCGGCTTGATTTTCTACATTCTCGACAAGCTCCATCTTACAAACGACTACGAAGAAACACCTCAGGAGCCTGAAAAGGAATCATTATAAAAATATACGGCATCTTTTATAAGGATTTACTATAACAGTATCCAACATTGAGGA
>CAYFWG010000005.1:14288-18102 GCA_964346775.1 uncultured Mogibacterium sp. | reverse complement strand
TCCTTCAGGTACTATGGAAAGATATCCCTTATCCGCAAGATACACGATTGTTGAGACTAGATCTTTCTTGTCTGCAACGCCATCTATAAAGTAGCCCATCTCTCCCGGAGTCATATCATCCGGAGGATAGAATTCTATCGTTTTTATTACTTTCTTGTCACGTCCGTAGTAAAGCCACAGAAGGAATGCTATGACTGGACCTATGGCAAACAGGATCATCTGCCAAGGTGCCAAGGCTCCTGGCCTCGTCTCGCCTACCCAGTAGCCTTCCGGAAGATCCAGATTGAGAGTGATGCCATTTCTGTCAGGCAGATTCTTCGCCGTTAATAGTATTGTTTTTCCGTCGGCAGAAGTCTCAACTTTTACATTGTTATCGTTGCCCTTAGAACCGTAAGGTCCCGAATAAATAGCAATATTCTCAAGAGGTGCAGGTTTTGGCATTGTGATTTTTACATTTACATCGCCGATCGGTGTCTGCCAACCCGTTGGTATGACGTCAAGAGAAAACATATCGGCACCCTTGTTTTTGTCACCGAATACGACCAGCTTATAATATATATCGTAAGCGTGCTGACCGATTACCGAGTAATCAGCGCTTCCTATCTGGATTACCCTATTATGCGATTCCGTATAAATCTTCTTGTCGTAATCTGGAACTTTGACATTTTCTACCTTGCTCATAACTTCAGGTATATATCTGAAAATTCCGTGATGATAGTCGAGGAAGTTTACATCGATCTTCTCGTGAATATCATAGGTGTTGTTCTCGTTAACAGTAATTTCGACATCGTATTTGTCGGTATTGTATGTATCATAAGCTTCTACCGTCGACGGCATCGTGAAAACACAGGCCAAAAGCAAAGTCATACATGCAACAATTGCAAGCCCTCGCCTAATTATTGTCCTTGATGTAACTGCGCTATCCATACATTTACCCTCCTGTCTTTGCGATCCTTATAATCCTTCATCATAATTTTCGCTGTGCATCTTAGGAAAACTGAAAACTTCAGCCACAAGGCTGGTCGGAAAGCTCTCAACTTTATTGTTGTACTCCTTGATTACTGCTGTAAGGTATTTCTTTGCGTTATCTACATCCTTGTCCGTTCCTTCCGCTTCATACTTACGAAGCTCGAGTTCGGCTGTCTCCACGAGGTTCTTCATCCTGGTAAGCTTGTTATATGACAGCAGAACAAAAACAGCTAAGACAACGGCTATTAGAACGATAGTCTTAATTATCATATCTTTTCTCCTTTACTTTGTGCTCACAGCCTGAGTGGAACAATTTCTGTTCTAAACTCTTCTATTATTGGTTCTTGCCACAACAGTTCTTGTATTTCTTGCCTGAGCCGCAAGGACAAGGCTCGTTTCTTCCTACCTTAGGTGTTTCTCTACGAACCGTCTCGATTTTTCCTGTCTTCTCTGCCTTTGGAGCTGCCTGAGGAATACCATCGGAGTCTCCGCTGCCGTCATCCTTAAATTCTTCTTTTGCCGCTGACAATTTGCCGCTAACGACATTCTTCCTTGTCGTTGTTGTCTTGACGGTGACGTTAAAGCAGAACTTAACTGTTTCTTCCCTTATATCGGCTATCATCTCATCGAACATAGCAAATCCTTCTTTGGCATATGCTACTGCAGGGTCTTGCTGTCCCAAACCTCTAAGTCCGATTCCGTCTTTGAGCTGATCCATAGCATCGATATGATCCATCCAGCGGTTATCTACAACCCTGAGAAGAATCATCCTCTCGACTTCTCTCATCTGCTCAGTTCCGATTTCTTCTTCTTTTTCTCTATAAAGTTCTTCGAAGGCGTTCTTGATATCCTCTCTCAGTTTCTCCTGATCGAGGGACATCACGTACTCTTCGTTCATATCGATTTTGCCCTTGAAGGCAGGAGCTATCTGTTCAAGTCCTTCTGTAATCCTTGAAAGTTCCCATTCCTCAGGATACTTTGATTCCATGACAACAGGATCGATGATTCCGTCGATAAGTTCCTCAGTCATATTTTTGATATATTCTGAAACATCCTCTCCGTCAAGAACCATACGTCTCTGGCTATAAATAACCTCACGCTGTTTGTTCATTACGTTGTCGTATTGGAGAACGTATTTACGTATAGAGAAGTTCTTTCCTTCGACTTTCTTCTGTGCATTTTCGATCGACCTCGAAAGAACTCCTGCTTCCAGCGGTTCATCGTCTCCGACGCCTATCTTCTGAAGGAGATTCTGCATCTTCTCTCCACCGAAGAGTCTCATAAGATCATCTTCAAGGGAAATGAAGAATTGAGTTGCACCTGGGTCTCCTTGACGACCGGATCGTCCTCTCAGCTGGTTGTCGATACGTCTTGATTCATGTCTTTCAGTACCTATGATTGAGAGTCCGCCTGCCTCGATTACCTGCTTCTGCTCGTCGGCTCTTTCCTCTTTAATTCTATTATGCAAATCATTGAATTTTTCTCTCGCTGCAAGAAGCTCTTCGTCGTCACTCTTCTCGAATCCTGTAGCAAAAGCTATCTGTTCAGGTGTGTATCCGTCTTTGCGCATCTGTCTTTTTGCTTCAAATTCAGGATTACCTCCGAGGATGATGTCGGTACCACGACCTGCCATATTTGTTGCGATAGTAACAGATCCAAGACGACCAGCATCGGCTACGATTTCAGCCTCCTGCTCGTGGTGCTTAGCGTTCAAGACATTGTGCTTGATGCCGTTTTTCTTGAGCATTCCGCTAATAAGCTCGGAAATCTCGATTGAAATCGTACCTACCAAGACTGGTTGTCCTGTCTTGTGAGCTTCGATTACCTTTTCGACTATCGCTTTGTATTTGCCCGTCTCGTGAGCATAGACGGAATCTTCCCTATCCTCTCTTGCTATAGGCATGTTGGTCGGTATTACTACAACGTCTATATTATAGATGTCTCTGAATTCCGATTCTTCGGTCTTGGCTGTACCCGTCATTCCGGCGAGTTTGTTATACATTCTGAAATAGTTCTGAAGCGTTATCGTCGCAAGAGTCCTGGATTCCGACCTGACCTTAACTCCTTCTTTGGCTTCTATTGCCTGATGGAGTCCGTTGGAAAAACGTCTTCCATACATAAGACGTCCTGTGAACTCGTCTACTATCAGGATTTCTCCGTCTTTGACGATGTAGTCGACGTCTCTTTTCATCAGATAGTTTGCCCTAAGAGCCTGGTTGACATAGTGATTCAGCTCCATGTTGTCAGGATCCGAAAAGTTCTCTATTCCAAAATGCTTCTCGCACTCCTCGACACCTACATCTGTAAGAGAGATTTGATTGTCTTTCTCCTCGATTTTGTAGTCGTCTTCTTTGTTTAGCATCTTAACGAAGCTATTCGCATTTCTATACATCGAGCTCGAATCGACTCCTCTTCCAGAGATGATGAGAGGCGTCCTTGCTTCGTCGATCAGAATAGAGTCGACCTCGTCGACGATCGCATAGTTAAGTTCCCTCTGCGTAAGTTCTTCCTTGTATGTGACCATGTTGTCACGCAGATAGTCGAAACCGAACTCGTTATTGGTTCCATATGTGATGTCGGCCATGTACTGTGCATGCCTATCTTCACCCTCTACGGCATGGATAACACATCCTACAGTAAGTCCCAGGAATGTGTACAGCTTGCCCATCCATTCCGCGTCTCGCTTTGCCAGGTAGTCGTTGACTGTAACTACATGTACACCCTTGCCCTCAAGAGCATTCAGGTATGCAGCCAAAGTTGCAACCAGGGTCTTACCTTCTCCTGTTTTCATTTCAGCGATTCTTCCTTGGTGAAGTGTTACACCGCCGATCAGCTGAACTCTGAA
>CAYFWG010000005.1:11402-14278 GCA_964346775.1 uncultured Mogibacterium sp. | reverse complement strand
TCTCCATGCGCCTTCTCGGCATACAGCAAAAGCTTCGGGAAGTATGTCGTCGAGGCTCTCTCCCTCGGCGATTCTCGCTTTGAACTCCTTTGTCTTATCCCTTAGTTCATCGTCGCTCAAAGCCTGCATCTTCTCGTCGTAGGATTCGATTACATCTACGATTTTCTCGATTTTTCTGACTTCCTTCGCGTTAAGATCACCAAAGATCTTTTCCATTAAACTCATTTTCTATATATTCCTTTCGTTATCAATCTTCCTCTTCAGGCCTATCATCGACATGAATTCTCGTCATTAGAGCCCTTCTTCCGTCAGATTGGGTTACCCTGACATGGAAGACTTTGTGCTTCGATTCATATACAAAATTGTCTCCTACCGATGGAAGTCCGTCTAATTCTATCATTACCCAGCCGTTAACAGTTGTAACGTCGAGTTCTATAGATTCATCAAATAGTTCGAAGAAGTCTTCGAGGTTTGCTCCGCCCGCAACCATGTAGGAATTTTTGCCTGCAGGTATTACATCTCGCGATTGTACAGCATCGTGCTCGTCGAAAATGTCGCCGACAATTTCCTCTATTAAGTCCTCGAGAGTTACAAGTCCGGTAGTTCCGCCATACTCATCTACTACGATGGCGATGTGGGTCTTCTTCGCCTGCATTTTTTTGAGCAATATTGCAGCCTTGAGGGTCTCCGCTACATATGTAACAGGTTTTATGTATTTATTTACTTCTTCAGGATCGTCGATGTCGTTATTGTAGAAGTCCTTCTGATTGAGTACACCAATAATATCGTCTAGGTCATCCTCATATACTGGAAGTCTCGAAAGTCCCGACTCGCGGAAGATCTTCTTAATATCCTCGATCGGTGTGCCTTTTTCGATAGCAACAATGTCTACCCTAGGAGTAAGAACATCTATCGCTTCTACTTCGTTGAACTCTATCGCATTTGCTATAAGTGCACTTTGTTCTTCGCCTATAGCTCCGCCTGCTTCCGCCTCTTCTACTATAGTGAGTAGCTCGTCTTCGGAGAAGTCCGGCGCTCTTTCACGGCTGAACATCTTCTGAAGCAGTATCTTGAGTCCGCTGAAGGCGATCGTTAGAGGTGTCATAACAAATATCAGAACCCTCAAAATCGGCGCGAGAGTCATCGCTATCTCTTCTGGATATTCTCTCGCGATAATTTTCGGAGAAATTTCTCCGACTATGAGTACGAGTAATGTCGATGATACAGCAGCGATGGTTGGTCCGAGGGCTTCTCCCCACATTCGAATTCCGAACACAGTCGTTACGGATGTCATCGCGATGTTTGCAATGTTGTTACCTATCAGGATAGCGGTAATCAACCTGTCGTATCTCTCGTTCATCTTGAGAACAAGCTCTGCCCTTTTGTTGTCGTTATCGGCGAGATTCTTCAGTTTGATTTTGTTCATCGACGAGAAAGATGTTTCCGACGCCGAACTGATCATTGATCCTATAAGTAGACAAACAATTGCAATTAATTGTCCTGTCATAAATTGACTCTCCTCTATATTTCTTCTTCGTTTCCGATAATCTCCCAATCGATGCCTGTCGCAATCTCGGGAGCGTTGTAGTTCTCGCTATCGTATGTCAGGTAGGCTTTGGCCGTATATGTGCCTATCGCAGATGCCTTGTTATCTCTGTACCTAACACCGATAGAATTCGGAACATTCCTTAGAACTATGCTTTTCTGGTAAGCGTCATATCTGAAAGGTTTCTCATAGCTCCAGTAAACATTTTCGGTATTGTAGTTCGCCTTTTCTATCTTCCATCTCAAATCAGGAATTGAATCGGCTTCGTAATTATCCGTATCGTAAGTCAGATTTGCCCTTGCGGTATAAGTTCCGGCATTAATCTTGCTGTTGTCGATATAGACTACTTCTATTTCCTTAGGCAGGCCGATGAGGCTTACTTCTTTAGGTTTCTCGTCATATACAAGCAAAGTGCTCTCATCGTAATCCCATCTCGTGTTCGATGTGTCTATCTTCTTTTTCTCGATAGTCCATCTCAAGTTCGCGAGCGTAGGAGCCTCGAAGTTTTCTTTGTTTCTGTACTTCAAAGTTACCTCTGCAAGATAGCTTCCTGCATCGATTCCCTTGTTTCCTCTATACGAGCCGACCAAAACTCCGTCCGGGAGGCCTTTCACCTTGACGGTTTTCTCTCCTCCGTCATAGGTAAAGCTACCGTCATAATCCCAGTGAGCCTGGGACATGTCGTACTCAGCTTTGTTGATCTGCCACCACACGCCTTTAAAAGGCTTCGGAACTTCATAGTTTGTCTCATCCTGAACGCCGAATGTCGCCATCGCTTCATAAGCGCCTGCTTTGGTTGCAGTATTATTTGTGTATTTGACTTCAACGCCCTGAGGAACATTTAGAAGTTCGACCGACTTTTCTTCTCCGTCGTACACGAATTTCCTGTCTCCGCTCCACTCGACACGTGACATGTCGAATGAGGCTTTTTTGATTTCCCATCTGCACTGAGGTATTGTGAAATCTTTATAATTTTCGTTATCCCTGCTCTTCAATACGGCTCTTGCGTAGTAAACTCCGACATCTGTCTTGGTATTGTCCTCATAGACCACGTCGAACCCTTCTGGCACCCCTTCGAGCTGTACAACCTGTTCTTTTTTGCCGAATAACTTGTCGAGGAATCCCGGAGTTTGAACTTTTTCGGATATCGTAACCGTCTTAGGAGTTCCGTCATATACGAAAGGTTCCGTATAAGTCCACCTTATCGCATCTGCATCGATTGGTGCTTCAGCAGGTTCTATCGCCCATTTGCATCCCGAGAAGCTCGGCATCGCATAATTGCGGCTGTCGTACTCAAAGCTTACTTCAGCTTCGTATTCGCCCACATCAC
>CAYFWG010000005.1:3384-11392 GCA_964346775.1 uncultured Mogibacterium sp. | reverse complement strand
TGTGTATATCGGTTTCAATCCTTCAGTAAGTCCTGTCAAAGATACTTCTTTGACCTCGGTGTCGTAAGTAAATGCGTTAATGTAATCCCAATCTACTTCCGATAGATCGTATGTGGTCTTAGCGATTCTCCATTTCTGTTCGGAAACTTTCGGCGGATTGTAATTTGTTTCATCGTATCCGAGTACGGCAGAAGCAAGATATGTTCCTACTTCAACTGCCTTGTTTCCGCTATATACAGGTGTTATCTCCTCAGGCAATCCTTCGAGGTATACTCCCTTTTCGGTTCCGTCGTAGATATATTCGACATCTCCTGCCCATACAGCCTTCGAAAGGTCGTAGTCGGCTTTGACTATTTCCCATTCGCGGTCGTTCATCACAGGGACGTTAAAGTTGGCTGGATCTGTAGGAATCAGTTCGGCATGTGCGATGTACTTGCCTGCTGTCTTTTCTGCATTGCCTGTGTATTCCGCTCTGATATTGTTCGGAAGACCTGCAAGTTCGACCTTCTTTTCTTCGCCGTCGTAGACAAAGCTCTGAGAGTAATCCCATCTGACATTTCTGATATCGATGTCAGCTTTGTTTATCGTCCAGCTGCATTCCATCTCCTCAGGTACGATATAGTTCGGGGAAGTAACCCTGAATCTTGCGATTGCATTATATGTGCCTGCATCAGCTGCGATATTATCTTCGTAGTCAGCCTGGACACTTTCAGGAAGGCCTATAAGCTCTATGCCCTTGTTTGTCCCGTCATATGAGAACTCATTTGTGTAACTCCACTTTACTTGGCTCATGTCGCAGGTCGTTTTATCTATTCCCCATTTCAGCGTCAAAGCTTCAGGTGAATTGTAGTTCGAATTCTTCGTGCTAAACGAAGCCGTCGTCGTTTGCTCTCCTGCATCGATGCCATTATTGCCCGAGTATGTTACTTCAACATCTTCAGGAATATTGGACAGGATAACAGTCTTCTCTTCTCCGTCGTAAGCAAATTCTCCCGGAGTATAGTTCCAGGACAGTCTCGACATATCATAGTCGGCTTTGGATATCTCCCAGTCGCATTCGCTTATAGCTGGATCGTTATAGTTTCTTGAATCAGAAACCTTGAGCACGGCCTTTGCCGTGTACTTGCCTACTTGTGTCTTCTCATTTTCAATATATTCGGCACTTACTCCGTTCGGAAGATTCTCCAGCATTACGCTTTGTTCTCTTCCGTTGTAGACCTTTGCCTCTGTATAATCCCATCTTACTGCAGACATATCATAGTCAGCCTTGTTGATCTGCCAGCTGCAATTATCGACAGTCGGTGTGTTGAAGTTCTCCTTGTCGAAAGGAATAAGCTCTGCTTTTGCTTCATAAGATCCTGCATCTGCAGCCGCATTTCCAGTATAGACAGCTCTTAATCCGTTAGGTAGTCCGTTGAGCGTAACTTCATACATTCTTGTCGAGTATGTAAACGGTCCGTTGTAATTCCATCTTGTCGACGACATATCCGGATCTGCTTTGTTTATTACCCATTTGCAATTTTCAAACTCAGGCACGTTGTAATTCTGCTCGTCGGCGATCTTAAAAGTAACGCTTGCCTCGTACGAGCCTGCATCCTTAGCTTGGTTATTTCTATAAACAGGGAAAACTCCCTCTGGGATTCCCTTCAACACGACCTTGAATTCGGTGCCGTCGTATGTGAAAGGCTTCTTATAATCCCAATAAGCATGGCTCATATCGTAATTGCCCTTGTCGATTTTCCATGTTAGGTTTTCCATCTTGTTGTTAAGATAGTTTTCCTGATCCTCGGCGATAATATCCGCGGAAGCAACATATGTTCCAGCCTGTATCGCCTTTGCGTTGTTGTATTCAACTTGAGCATCTTCTGGTGCATCGATTACTCGGACGGTCTTTTCCTTTCCGTCATAAGTGAATGGTTCTTCGTAGCTCCATCTCGACTTATCGATGCCGATAGGAACTCTTTCGACCCTCCATCTACATTCTGGTACAGAAGGTGTTTCGAAATTCTCTTCGTCGTATACGAAGGAAGCCGTCGCAAGATACTCACCTGCTACAGCGGCGTTATTAGCTTGATAAACTGGTTCCAGTCCGTCAGGAAGTCCAACAAGTCTGACATTCTTGCTTTGTCCGTCGTATGAGAAGTCTTTTTCTTCCTGCCATTTAACATCTGCAAGATTGTACTCAGCTTTAGCAATGCTCCAGCTCAAAGTCATGTCAGGTATATTGCTGTTGTAGTTACCTGCATCCACAGATTCAAAAGAAGCAATCGCGGTGTAGTCCCCAGCTTTTACTGCCGATGCGTTCTTGTATTTGACTGCGACACCTTCTGGTACATTTATCAGCTTGACGCTCTTCTTGCTTCCGTCATATGTAAATTCAGATGTATAGTCCCATGTCACTTCTGCAATATTGTGATCCGCTTTGCCTATACTCCACGAATGTCTTATAGGGCTCGGCGGACTGTAGTTCTTTTCATCAGTAGGTATGAATGTAGCAGTTGCAAAATATCTTCCTGCATTTGTCTGCTTGTTACCCGAGTATTTAACTTCGACATTGTCCTCAAGGCCTGCCGTAATTTCTACAGTCTTTTCGTTTCCGTCGTACACGTAATCCGAGGAGTCCGACCATTCAAACTCTCCCTTGTTCAGCTTTGCTTTATTTATCGACCATGTGCATCCGCTGACTTCAGGTGTCTCGTAGTTGTGTGTGTCGCTCGGTATAAGGCTTGCAACAGCAACGTACTTGCCTGCTTCTACGAAAGAGTTGTCTTTATATTCGACGTTAAGGCCTTCTGGCAAACCGGTCAAAGCAACCCCGTAATTATTCCCATCATAGGTGAATGCGTTGGTGTAGTCCCAGCGAACTCCCGATACGTCCATTTTTGCCTTGTTTATCTTCCACTGGCAATCTGCAGGCTGCTGTACGCTCATATTTTCTTCGTCGTACTTCATGTTCGCATGTGCGACATATATTCCTGCATTCGATGCCGAGTTGTCATTGTATGTGGCATAAACGCCCTCAGGCAGTCCAGTCAGTTCAACCGTTTTCGCCGTTCCGTCATAGGTAAACGGCCCGGAATAATTCCAGCGAACCTCGGACATATCCATGGTCTTTTTGTTTATCGTCCAGCGTAGGTTTATGTCGTCTGGCGTATTGTAATTGTGTGTGTCTGAATTTGTGAATATAGCAGTTGCTTGATAATCACCTGCATTGAGACCTACATTGTTCTGGTATCTTACCTTCACTCCTTCAGGAATGTTTGTCAGCGTTACTGTATGGGTCTCCTTGTCAAATTCGAACGGTCCTGAATATACCCATTCCGTCTTCGACATATCGTATCTCGCTTTGGCAATTTCCCATTCGTACTCGAGTGGTCCGTCCGCAAAATAGTTGCCATACAAAGTTCCTCTTGCCAGATATTTACCTGCAAGAGACTCTTCCTCTCCGCTGTATTCTATAGTTGCATCCTTCGGAAGATTGTTTATTGCGACTTTCTTGCTCTTTCCGTCGAATACGAAGTCCTGATATCCGCTCCACTTAAGTTCTGATGCGCTGATAAGAGCCTTGCCGATTTCCCAGTTACAAGGAACTATCTCGGCAGGTTTTTCGTAGTTGATATTGTCGTATTTGAAAGTCGCCGTCGCTGCATATTTTCCTGCATCGACTCCTGTGTTATTCGCATATATTGCTTGAACGCCTTCCGGTAATCCAACCAGGCTTACGCTCTTCTGTTTGCCGTCATATGTAAAGGCACCTTCGTAATCCCATCGAGCATTCGACATATCAGAGGCTCTTTTTCTGATCATCCATTCATATTCTCTTATTACGATAGGCTCATTGAAGTTGTTTTCGTCGTACTTAAGTTCGACGGAAGCTGTATATCGTCCAGCAAGTTTAGCTTCATTTCCAGAGTATTTCGACTCTACACCTTCTGGCAATCCTTCGAGCCATACGGACTTCGGCTCTCCGTCATATGTCATATCTCCGCTCTCTACCCAGCGAACAGCCGACATATCGATGTTGGCTTTTTTGATATGAACCATTACTGGGTTCGAGTAGGATTTCCCCGCGCTGTTTGATGCACATAATCTTACAAGATACCCATCGCAGGAAACCGGCAGAATTGCTCTATGGTTGATGCTTTCCCAGCTCCCTTCTTCTCCGTTCGGGCTGATTTCAAGATAGCCCGTGACATTCGGATCGTTCTCGGATTCTATGTCAGGCAAAACGAAAGGTATGGCGTCGCCAAATGTTATCGCTTCGAGCGGTCTAACCTCGGATATCTTAGGTATATTCGCCCAAATAGCGTAAAGTCTAAGATCATCCTCAACATTGCGCAGTTCCTGTCCTGGTTTGTACATTTCTCCCGTGCCGTCTTCCTCGGTGTTCCAGCCTAGGAACTTGTGATCTGCACTCGGCATTGGGAAAAGTGCATCCTCTATTATGTATATGAATCCCGGTGTCGATTTTTTCTCTTCTACTCCGGCATTTCCGCCGTTTTCTAAATAGGTAATACTTGCTCCGCCAGCAGCCAATACTCTGGCATGTCTGTATTTTCCTGAAATTTTTATCGCAAGCTTCCCACAGTCCGTGCTTCCATCTCCGGTTGTGCTAAATCCGTCGCCGAGTATTATATCCGTCAGATGATTGCATTTCGCAAACATGTTTTCCATGTTCGAACAGCCGAGAGTATTCATCTCGGAAATATCGAGTTCTTTGAGTCTTCTGCAATTCTCGAACATCGCACTCATATCAGCGACTCCATCGGTTACAAGACCCGAAAGGTTTGCTGTTGCCATTTTATTGAAGCCCTTAAACAGCCCTGCCAAGGATCCTCCTACTGGAGCGACAACCTTGCCGACAGTAACTACCTCCGTTACGAGGTTTTTGAACTTAGCCCACGGAGATTCCTGACCTGCCTCTATGCTCGCAGCTTCACCTTCGTTAATATAAAGGGTGCCACTGTCATCAATTCCCCAAACGCATGATCCCCATTTGTCTATTTTGATAAAATTCTTTTCCATCGTGTTTCGCTTCTTTCTGTGGTTAGTTTTTTGTTCTTTGTAATTTCGTAACTATACAGAGTAAATTATATAACAATTGGAGGATAAAAAGAAGTTATACGAGAGGATAAAATAGAAAAGAGCGACTCAAACGAGCCGCTCTATGTATTACGTATTTATATTTTGTTTCTCTATTTCATTCTTGGAAGAAGCGTAAGAATAACTGGATATATCTCGAGTCTTCCTATCATCATAAGTGCCGTCAGCATTATTTTCGTTACTTCTGAATATGCTGCGAAGTTTCCGGCAGGACCAACTCCTCCAAATCCTGGCCCGACGTTGTTGATGCACGTCACAATCGCCGTAAAGTTTGTCTCAAAGCCCATCGGTTCAAAGCTTATCAGCAGGAATGCCGCAGCGACAACAAGAAAGTAAAGAGCCAGATACGAGCCTATACCGTGAACTGTTTCAGGAGGCATCGCTCTATTATTAACTCTAACTCCCGTTACGAGTCTTGGATGTATGGCTCTTTTGAGTTCGGCTTTGACATTCTTGATCAGCACCATAATACGCGAAACTTTCAATCCTCCAGCAGTTGAACCTTCGCATCCTCCTATGAACATCAGCAAAAACAACACCGCTTTGGACAAAGGATGCCAGACATTGAAGTCCGCCGTAGCGTAACCTGTTGTCGTTATGACCGAAGCTACCTGGAAGAAGGAGAGCCTAAAGGATTCCTCGAGGTCTCCATGTTTCGGCATTATTGCAATAGTGACTATAAGAATTGCTATTGCGACTATGGACAGATACCATCTTATTTCGCTCAGCTTTATCGCAGATTTCCATTTGCGTAGCAGGAGCATGAAGTAGAAGCTGAAGTTTGCTCCAAAGAGAAGCATGAAAATTGCAATGATATATTGGGAGTAAGCACTGTAACTCGCAACGCTGTCCGCCCTTATTCCGAAGCCGCCAGTTCCTGCCGTTCCGAAGGATAGTACCACGCTGTCGAATATAGGCATGCCACCGATAATCAAAAGTAGAATCTGCGTTACAGTCATTACAATATATATATAGTAAAGAACCCTTGCTGTTGTCTTCGCCCTAGGTCTGAGCTTGTCTACCTTACTACCGGGCATTTCGGCTTTCAAAATATTTATCGATCGGCTCGGATTTTTCTCCGCAATTGCGACGAGGAAGACCAAGACTCCCATACCGCCTACCCAGTGGGTAAAGCTTCTCCAGAAAAGCAGTCCTTTTCCTACCGATTCAATATCGGTGAGTATGGATGCACCCGTAGTCGTAAATCCGCTCATAGTCTCGAAGACAGCATCAACATATGAGGATGTAGTTCCGCTCATAAACAAAGGTACAGCTCCTATAAGCGTAAGTGCTATCCAGGCGAGGGTTGTAATAGCAAATCCGTCCCTTATAAACAACTTGTCGGAACCCGACTTAAATAAAAAGATCAGCACCGCACCTATCATGACCGCCAGAAAAATTGCGAAAAGAAAGGGCTTGCTGTCTTCACCATAATAAAGGCTCACCAGAAAAGGAAGCAACATAAGAAATGCTTCAATAAAAATTACTTTGCCGAGGGTAAAAAATACCAGTCTGTTATTCATCCCTTAATTCAAGCTCCTTATATAGTCCGTCAGAATAGTCGCCGTTGCAATACGAGGCGATACAAGATTCTTAAGATTAAAAGAATCTGCTATATCTGCATACGTAGATTGACTGACCTTTGTAACTACCGTCTTTATATCATGTTCAGCGGCAAAGAGAGAAGTTAAAATATTCTCTTCGTCCATTTCCGTTATTGCCACAAAAGAATCTATGTTTTCGAGTCCCTCTGCCCTAAGCGCTGCATGATCAGCTCCGCTGTCGCAGATTATAGTAACCTTGTTAGGAAGCTCGTCGCAGAGAATGTCGCAACGCTCTTCACTCTTTTCGATCAGGTTGACATCGATATTTTTCTTAACTAGGAACTCCGTAAGATAAGCTCCAGAACTTGTTCCTCCAAGTATTGTGCAGCTTTTCGAACCATTTTCCACCAATATCTCGAAGATTTTCTCCGCAGTCAAATAGTCGGGATTGAGGACGAAGTCCAAACCGAGATTTTTCTTGAAGAAGCTGACAGCCTCAGAATTATGATCCTGAATCCTAAGTCTTGCGACCGTATGCCCAGCGCCGGCTTTTTTTGCTATGGTGCACACAAGCAGGTTGATTTCATCAGAGCCTGTGCTTGCTATACAAACATCCGCTTTGTTCACCTCGTTCTCCATCAATACGCTATAATCTGCACCGTTGCCACAAACAGCAATTACATCCTGAGTATTGTTGACCTCATTTATGATGTCTTCATCATTATCTATTGCGATGATCTCGTGTTCAGATTCAGCAAGAAGATCGAGCATTGCAGAGCCGAACTTACCGCAGCCCACAATTAATATCTTCACGACAGTTCCTCCTTATAGAAGCTATTTATCTGTTCATAATACATTTATTCCGCATCTCCATCAAGGTTATTTCCCAATAAGATAAATTCCACCGAGGCAGGCGATAATACCTGTCAGCTTTGCGAGATTCATCTCCTCTCGATATACCATGACGCCGATCACAACTAGGCAAACCGCGACGATCGTGCTGTTAAACATAAATCCGATGCTTACTGGCCATCCTACTTTGTACATGTAAATCGCTCCGATTTCCATTCCAACCAAAGATACCGCCATGAGTATCCCGACTGCATTGAAATTTCGGTATTCGCTCATGAGTCCGTTCCCCTGGTTCAATACATAATAAAGCACCATGCACAAAACCGCACTTACTGCATAGGTTATAGTAAGCATGGCAAGAGGGTTTATCTCATTAGGAACATTTTTCGAACATACCTGATACAATACATTGGACAAAACCAGTATTACGATGGGCATATAATAAGGCATACAGATTCCTTTCTATGTCACTCCATGTCGCTTTGTGTAAAATAACTTACTTGCAATTA
>CAYFWG010000005.1:0-3374 GCA_964346775.1 uncultured Mogibacterium sp. | reverse complement strand
GATTCTCTCCCGGTTGTATCCGCCTTACCTTGGAATGATATCTGTATTCATTGAAAATCATATCCTTGAGGCTCGTTCCTCTGTTGAACCCGTGAACCAGCTTTATCTGATATGTCGTTTGATCTGAATTTTTCAAAGTCCGGTCGATAACTTTTATCGCTTCATCCTGATACAGACCATGCAAGTCGACAGTAATAATCGGATTTCCCATATCTACCTCTTTTCTGTCTTGTATCTTAACATCTATAGAATACCACTTTGCAATTCTTAACAAAAAGGCAGGACAAGGTTTTGTCCACCGTATCCTGCAGAATTCCATATTACTTTAATGATTAAGGGCTTATTTATGGCTTCAATGCATAAAAGCGTTTGCAGCCTGTGACAATTAAACCTCCAAAGCCTCATTCAGTGCGTCTAAGAGCTTGTCTGCGTCTAGTCCGTGAACGGAAGCTGCCTGTTCAATGGATTCTCCCTGGGATGCAGGACATCCGATGCACATCATTCCGTTAGCAAAGAAAGTACGAATAAGCTCTGGGTGCTGGTCTATAACAGCAGCGATAGTCATATCTTTAGTAATCATTTTGTCTCCCTCCTCGACCGTCTTGGTCTATGCTTGACTGCCACATCGAGCGACAGTAAATTGTTTATGAATTTCAGCTAATACTACCGCCTTATCAGAATAAAATCAAGAGTATTCCTACTATTTTGATTGGATTAATGTGCTATTGTGATATAATTTTTCTGTAATTTTAAGAAAGTTATCGATATCACATTTTTTAGTTAATACAGATACAAACGGAGGACTTATGTCTTGTTGGAAAGAAATAGAACTTAGCGACAGAAAAAGAATCAATGATCTAATTTGTTCGAGCGGTTGTCACGGTGCTGACTACAGCTTTGCGAATTTGTATATATGGAGATTTGCCTACAAACCTCAAATCTGCTTCCAGGGTAGCAGACTTCTCGTCGGCATGCCACACGAGGGATTATACGCATATCCGAAAGGTGACGGTGATGTACGCCCTTCACTGGAGTTTCTGCTCAACGAAGCTCACGGGAACAACCACAAATTGAGACTGCGTGGTCTTACGGAGAAGACTCTTCAAGAGTTTGTTCCATTGTATGGTGATCGTTTCGACATCTTTGAAGATCGAGACAACGCCGACTATATATATGATGCAGATAAACTTTGCAACCTTCCTGGTCGTCATCTATCTTAGAAAAGAAATAACATAAGTTCATAAGAAACGGCGAATGGGAATTTCATCCGGTAATGTCTGAATCCTGTGCAAGTCGCTCCTCTTTCGATTTGCCCGAGGGATCTATTGCGTCTTTGGACGAAGCGGCGGAATTTGTAGCCGAGTTCTACAAAGAGAAGCACGACCCTGAGCTCAAGAGCGAATCTATCGCAATTAACGAGATGTTCAAGAATTTCGAAGCATTGGGTTTTCTGGGCGGACTGCTTTATCAGAACGGAAAGGCTGTTGCATTTACTGCCGGAACCCGTCTTGACGATCACGTCTTCGATGTCCATTTCGAGAAAGCACTTCCAGGTGTTGAAGGTGCATACACTATGGTTAACAGAGAATTTGCAAGATTGGTAGTCGAGACAATTCCAGAAATAACTAGATTTAACCGCGAGGAGGACATGGGAATAGAGGGGCTTAGAAAAGCAAAGGAAAGCTATTACCCAGATCTCCTCCTGATGAAATATTACGCAACCGAGAAATAGATTTCTCATAGAAAGTATTTATGTGTCAAATTAAAAAAATTGAAACCCAAAGTGAATACGAGGCGCTAAAGCTTCTCTGGGTCGATGTTTTCGGAGACAGCCCCGATTTTGTTGACGAATTATACAAGTCTCTCAACGCAGAGGGCTATATTGCAGTCGATGATTACGGAGCTGTTTTATCATCTCTTACATTATATAAATGTGGCTACTATTGTGAGAATGAGGTTTTCGTCAGCTACGCAATCTGTACTGCTCCCGTAGCTAGGGGCAAAGGAATAGCGAGCTCGCTTACGAAACACGTCAGAGATATTGTTCTCGAGAGGGGAGCTATTTCTATTTTGTCTCCTGCAGAAGAGTCACTCATCAAATTCTATTCCGCACTAGACTATAAACCCGCCTTCTTCAGCGACGAAATCGCCTTGGAAGTCTCGGATTGTAATTGCAAAGCAAAAGTCGAGCAGCTTACAGCTTCCGAGTATTCCGAACTTCGCGAAAGTTTTCTTTCGGAGATCGATCACATTATAATCGACGAGAACTTGCTCAACTTTGTCAAAACGGAGGGAGAAGAAGAGACCGATTTTCTACTTGTCAACCGTGGCGATGCCGTGTGTATTCTCAGCCCTCCATCGAAAGAATCAGAAGACCAATTATTCATTTCTGAACTCATCGTAAATCCACTTCTGTCGGCACTCTCATCGGAAATAGATGAAGAACTGGCTTGTGGGATTGCTGATTACTACGGAGCAACATCTGTCAAGTATCGCAAACCTGGAACAAAGTATTGCCAGTCGATGGCGGCAAGAACAGAAGATTGTAATACAAAGAGTCTTAATATGAAAAGTCTAACCGATCATCAGTGTGCGTATTTCGGTTTTCCCCTAGATTAAATCACATATCCATTGATAATTTATTTTTGCATAGTATAATTGGATACACTTTTAAATAACTAATAATTAATGAAGGAAGGTAACGGATTATGGATATTGTTTGCTTGGATCTTGAAGGCGTCATTTTTCCCGAGATATGGATTGCTTTCAGCAAGGAGAGCGGTATTCCTGAGCTGAAAAGAACAACTCGCGACGAGCCTGATTACGAGAAACTCATGCGGTGGAGACTTGACATTCTAAGGCAGCACGGCATGAAACTCAAAGACGTTCAGGATACTATTGCCAAGATTGAGCCTCTTCCAGGAGCCAAGGAGGTTCTTGACGAGCTTCGCAGTATAACCCAGACGATAATCATAAGCGATACTTTTTCTCAATTTGCAAAACCAATGATGAAAAAGCTCGGATGGCCTACGATTTTCTGCAACGAACTCGTAATCGATGACGAAGGTTACATAGATAGTGTGAAAATGAGATGCAAGGAGTCCAAGCTCACAACCGTAAGAGGCTTGCAATCCATAGGTTATGATACCATCGCTGTCGGAGACAGCTTTAATGACCTTGGAATGATTCAGGCAAGCAAGTTTGGTTTTCTCTTCAAGTCTACAGATCAGATAAAGGCAGACTATCCTGAGATTCCGGCTTACGAGGAGTTCGATGAATTACTCGATGCTATCAAGGCCGTTCTCGAAAAATAACAAATACATAAATTGCAACTCCAACTTGAACAGTAACGTATAACTAGACAGCCTGAACCT
>CAYFWG010000004.1:17628-19315 GCA_964346775.1 uncultured Mogibacterium sp. | reverse complement strand
CTTTTTCTATCTTCCAATCTTCCTGCCTCCTCTGAATAATTTACTCAGGATATCGTTGTCTTTGTTTGTAGTAATATAGATATCCAGAAGCATTTTTTCGAGTGTTTTAAGATCGAGAAATCTTTTCAGCTCTCCATTTTGTGCAACAGAAATCGCTCCAGTTTCTTCGGAAACGATAATGACAAAGGCATCTGAAACTTCACTTAGCCCCAAACCTGCTCTGTGCCTTGTACCGAGGTTCTTACCGAGGGTCGTTCTGTTTGTTAGAGGAAGAACACAGCTTGCGGCATATACCTTGATTCCCCTGATGATAACCGCTCCATCATGCAAAGGAGACCCCTCGTAGAAGAGGTTTCCAAGTAGTCTAACCGACATATCTGCATCTACAACGACACCTGTTTCGATAATGTCGGAAAGCATCGCTTCGCCTTCAATAGCCATAAGTGCGCCTGTTTTTGAAGTCGAAAAATCATCTACAGCATCTACAATCTTATGGACAGTTGCGTACAAATCCTCATTGCCTATATCTCGGAACTGGCTCGGAATAACTCCCTTTCTTCCGATCTGCTCAAGTCCTCTACGGATCTCTGGCTGAAATAGGATTACCACCGCTATTACGCCAACGGTGAAAAGACTTTTGAGTAACCAGTTCAGGAGGTTTAGTTCCAGCAATTGAGAGGCAAAAAAGACCGCGAAAACAAGAATTACACCTCTGAACAATTGCTGTGCTCTGGTTTTCCTAATGAAGCCGAGCAATTTGTACAGGAGATATGCAACTATTACGATATCGATGATATCCGTGATTTTGACAGTCATTAACAATCCTGTTATTTCGTCTGCCATTCTTCCTCCATTGTTTTATCTTTTTTATTCGACAACCGAAAGAGTTCCGTCTTCTTCCGTCTTTAGCGATTGTCCGTTCATTACTGCGTTTATAAGATACTTAGCATTCTCTATGCTGGTAGGATCCTGCGTCATAACATATGCACGCGAGGCTCCAGTAGTATAAGTTCCCATCGAAGCATCGCCTCCGACAAGAGCCGTCTTATTTATCTTCCATTTCGGGCTTAATGCCAACTGCATCTTGACCAAAGATCTCATTTCTCGTGAGCTGAAACTCATCTCGAAGTAATCTTTCAGTTCGGATAGAACCTTGTTATAACTTAATACCACGGTTCTGCTGTTCATGGCTTTCTCAAGCAAGGCTTCAAATACAGCCTGCTGGTTCTTAACCCTCTGGTTGTCTCCTGTATCAAAGGCCTTTCTTTCACGGGCAAAGGCAAGCGCCTCTTCTCCGTTCATATGGTTCCAGCCCTTCTTTACGGTCCAGGTATCCATCTTAACCGGAACAAATTCATACTCCGAATATACATCTACACCTCCGACAGCATTGATGAATTGTTTAATAGTTGTAAAGTTTACTTTTACATAGTAGTTTGCATCAATACCCAGAAGTTGTTCTTCTGCTCCCATCGTCGTCTTAACTCCGTAGAAGCCCGTATGAGTTAATTTGTCCATTGCGCCTTCGAGGTCAGGCATGTATATCTGATAGTCTCTCGGTATCGACGTCATTAATATCTGATGTGTTGTCGGATTAACCGTAACGATCATATTAACATCGGACAGACCCTCTTTATCGATGGTTCCGTCTACATCCATACCGGTGATTACTACATTGAACGGATCC
>CAYFWG010000004.1:0-17618 GCA_964346775.1 uncultured Mogibacterium sp. | reverse complement strand
GGATCCTTTGTAATCCTGGCAACACGCTTGTCATTGTCGACAGATGTGTAATTCAAGAATGTCAAAGTTCCTACAGCATATGCCGATCCGACCAAATACATGCACATCAGAAGCATGCTGGTAACGGTCGCAATATTCCTTACTTTAGGAGAGATATTCCTCTTACGCAGCTGAATCACCAGTATTAAACTGAGTAGAATCAGTATCACATAGAATATGATTAGCGTGACAAATGGAAGAATATCGAGAATGGTCATAATTGCAGCAAAAGCTACAAGCGAAACCAAATAGAGCACTGATAATCCCTTGTGTAATTTGCTGGTTTTTTTTCTCTTCTTTCGGCTTGCGTTTGATTTCTTGCCGTATGTGCTACGGTATTTATCGTAGGCTTCTTTCTGTGCCTGCTTTCTCGCAACATCGACCGATTCCGATTCAGTATGCCGTTTTCTTCTCGGTTTGGATGAGTTCTCTTTTGCTGCCTCTTCCGGTCTTTTCTTCCTGTTTTTCTCTCTTAGTTCAGCGTAGGCTCTTGATTCTTCTGATTGTCTTTGATTGTTTCTTTCTGCTTGTGAATCAACACGAGGTTTTTGCTCATACCTCTTCACTCTACCGTCTGGACGTTCCTCAGGAATTGGTTTGCCGTAATCAAAATTCAGCAGATCATCCAAGTTCCGGTCTTTATGACTCATATGTTTTGATTCCCTTCAGCTCTTTATTTCTCTGTTTCAAGAATTCCGTATGCATTACCTTTACGTTTATATACGATGCTAATAGCATCTGTATCCATATCCAGGAAAACGAAGAAATCGTGTCCGAGCATTTCCATCTGAAGAATAGCTTCTTCAGCAACCATAGGCTCAAGTTCCAGTCTCTTCCTCCTGACAATTTTCATTTCTGTTTCGAAAACTTCTTCTTCAGGTTCAGGGATGAATTCAAGCTTGAGTGCTTTGTTCTCCTTGTACCTTGCTTCGAGTTTGCCCTTGAGTTTGGACATCTGGCTCGCAAGCTTATCAGCCACCATATCTACAGCTTCATACACGCTGTCATTTGCAATCTCTGATCTGAATACCGCCTGCTTTGCGTTAATTGTAGCCTCCAGCTTAGGCATTTCTCTCTGCTTTGACACAACAATATTTGCTGTTACATCCTCATCGAAGTATTTGTCCAGCTTACCTATTTTTTTTTTTTTTTAAGTGTGTAATTTGTCGCTCATACTGTAGTTCTTTGCTGAAATCTGAATCTTCATTTTTGGATC
The DNA here is from genome assembly GCA_964346775.1 of uncultured Mogibacterium sp. Classification (GTDB taxonomy): domain Bacteria; phylum Bacillota; class Clostridia; order Peptostreptococcales; family Anaerovoracaceae; genus Crickella. The sequence continues at coordinate 16,363 of CAYFWG010000004.1, read as the reverse complement.
CTCCTTTGGTAATTAATTTTCTTATTAATTATAGCATATCAACAGCTAGAAATGTGTAGCGGGTATGTCAAAATTCAGAAGCTGAGCAATAAAAATCCGCACCCTTTCCGAGTGCGGAAATACGTATTTTGAATTATTACCTTCTATTCATTACCTCAAGTTGAGGGATTGATCCTTTTTCGTTGACGAATTTACGTCTGAGGCTCCCCGGGTTTCTTTCTACCAAATCTCCATAAGGTTCGAGCAAATCATCCATGTCATATCCGTCTACTGGTATGAGGCAGTACATCCTGTCGATTTCTCCGAGCTGCCAAATTCTTTTCTTGTCGATAACCTCCACCTCAGCGGTTCCTTCGATGTAAAGCGTCCAGCTTTTGTCGTCGTAAACCATCTTCTTGATTGCGGTGTCCTCGATAAAATAATTGTATATTTTCATTCCATACTGATAGGCATAGTAGAGTCCTTTGTCGGAAGCTTCGAACCTCGCATTGTGAATCTTCTCGAAAGGTGGCCTAGTTGTTTTATTGATATAGATACCAAATGCGCATATTACGAGTAGAACGATTCCTATTACAAGCCACAGCACGGGCTCTCTTCCCGGTGCGTATTTGAGGGGTAGGAACATTATTCCGATACCGATTGCTACAACGACCAGAAGCAGGTATTTGAGAATCTTTCCCTTCGGATGAGAGACAGCCCATACGTTTTGCCTTTTCTTAAGAAGCAAAAGATTGCCATAATAAATGTCATTGTCCTCGTTTATAACATATAGGTTAATGTCTTTTTTTGCCATTTTATCTCCTTAAGATGAACAAGTTTTTAATATGATACATTAAAACAAAAATCGTTTTAATAAGAATAAATTCGGAGAGTCACTCGACCTGGTCTTTGACCCCACACCTGCCTTTACCCGGTTTCCGGAGGACTTACACCTAAGATACGCCATGATCACAGCTACTTGTATTCACTGCTTACGTGGGTCCTTTTGCCCGTATCTGGCTTGGACTTTCAACCACGAACGTGACCCTGTCCGAATTTCGTTCTTGATTTTATCATATTAATCGATATCTTGCACCTTATTCAAGATAACGGCAATAATTCATTTTACCTCGTGTGTTTTCTCTTGCGGTACAAAGCGCCTGTCGTTCCGCCTGCAACTGCCAAGAGAGATACCCACAGCCCCAACTGGGTGCTGTCTCCCGTTTTCGGAGCATTTGTTTTCTTTATTGCAGATTTATCTGAAGTTTCTACAGATTTATTCGAGTCGTCCGGCTTGCTCGGATTGTCTGGCTGATCTGGTTGATCTTGTTGATCAGGCTGGTCAGGCTGATCGGGTTGGTCCGGCTGATCCGGTACTATCTCTCCTTCTTTTTCTTTGACTTCTACTGAAATGCTTTTTTCAAAAGAAGCCCCATCATTATCGGTTACCTTGTATGCAACCTCGAAAGTATCTGCAACCGTCGTGTCTACTGTATTGTTAGTTATCACAATTCGATCCGTGATGTCCCCATCTTCTTTGTCCTTAGCAGTAACTCCTGCCATAGGATCAAAAACATCACCTAATGTAATCACCTTATCGCTTACTTCGATGGTCGGAGCTTCGTTCATTGTTATTTGTTTTATGCTGAAAGTAGCTTTAATCGTATGCGGTTTGATTACATTTTCAAAATTATAGGTAAAAGTTTCCTGCTGAGGATCTACCGCAACAGCTTCGCCGTCCACAGTAACCGTGTCGATGATTCTTCCCTCTTCAGCTGTAATAGTGTACTCTTTGCTATCGCCGTAAGTCACTTCACTTACACCTGGAGATGTAATGTTGCCACTTTCTTCGGCGGATGCATCTATCGTAGGATTGAGATTCGCATACAAGCTATAAGTAATCCTGTTAAATGTTGTTTCACCTGCTGATCCCAGACGGTTAACGGAAATCGTTTGACCGGTTCCGTTGTATTGGGTTTTCCAATCATTTCCAGAATTTGAGAAAGAGTAGCCTAATACTTCACTCTTTCTGTTTCCTAGATCGTTTCCTTTATACATCTGCTCGAAAGTCCAGCCCTTCCATATCCATCCCTCTGCAGGTGTCGCGCTATAAACTTTATAGCCAGTAACCATCGGGAAAGTTGTAGAAATTGGATTGCTTCCCGCACGTTCTACACTTCCTGCATCTTTCGTCATGTAAACATGTATTTCAGCATCTTTAACAATAGTCCGATAGCTGTCCAGTTCTTCGTATCGCGTGCCTGCACCTTCTGCAAAAGCGGTCATCGGCATTAACGAGATAAAAACAAACAACGACAACGTAATACACCATAATTTTTTCCGATTTCTCATTTTACTCCCTTTCTTTTCCAATAAACAAATCAATCAACACTCACTATAATGTCATAATTCTACTTATAGACATTGCGTTTTACAATGAATTTGACGGTGTTTGAGTGTCACAATTTGTGGCATTATTATACAAATTCGGTTTTTTGTGGCATTATTAAAATGGTTGTGTTTATAAACTTGACTATTTTGGCTACTTTGACTTTCAAAGTAATCGAATATGTCATATACTCTATATAAGGGAGATTAATATGAAGTTAGGCTCTAAAATAAGAGAAAGACGACTTGCAATAGACATGACGCAGGAAGAATTGGCCCATAGACTGAATGTTTCCAGATCTACAATTTCAAATTGGGAAATCGACAGAAACTATCCTGACATTTCTTTCATTCTTGGATTATCTGAAATTTTGGATTTGTCTTTAGAAGAATTGTTGAAAGACGATATAGAAATACTTGGAAAACTCTCCAAAGGGAAGTGTACGTTATAGAGCTGAATCAGCAAGCAGAAAGTAATTCACGAACAGAAAAATTTCTTAAGATAATCGAACAAAATAATATATCTGTTTAAAGGCATAATGATAGCCTTTATTTTTTTGGAAAATATGGACACCTTTTCCCTAGGCACTCATGGTTTTCTGAAAAATGAGAACAGACAGTCTGTTCAGGCAGCTCCATAAAAACCCCCATATTATCCCTAACGTATTCTACGGCGACGAGAATCGCCGTAAAGGAATTGCGTTTGCAACATCTCGGTCCTCCGTAGGAAGCAATTTTGCCAAGGACTCTCGATGTAATCTCGTTAGACATTCCCCAGGTCTTGGTCGAAAGCGGAGTTGTTTCCGTGACGATGCTCATAAACATGCCTGCGCTTACAGCCGCACCGCAACATCCCCAGAAGCCACAAGAGCCTCCTGGATATTTGTTCCCTCTTTCCCTCATTTCGGAAAGAGACTTAGCCAAATCAAGTTCGCCACCTGCATTGTAATAAGCTGTTATCAGTGCAGCTCCGACCATCGTGTGGTGTTCTGGTCCGTGCATGTATATATACGGATCTTCCATTATACTCTGAACTATCTGTATAGGATCTTTTGAGTCTGTTTTCATGCAAAAATCATTGATAGCCTCAATACCCTTCTGCGAGTGACATTCGTCGCATACAAAATGTCCGTCCGTGCATGATGCGTAACTTTGAAAGTTCTGGTGACAAAACTGACATTCCATTTCTTTAGGTTCCGTGTAATACTTTAACGGCTTACCGCAAACCAAGCATGAATTCTCGCCTCTTATTCTTTTTTCAACTGCCTGATCCCTATCCATCTGATAAGACTTCCTCTCCTCTATAGTATTGTGCACGTTCAATGTTATGTCATCAGCTAGTCTTCAGAACATCTGCGCCGGCTGCGAATGAAAGTACATCCACTTGCGCGGCTCCGTTCTGCTTGAGAACCGAGGCAGCTTCGTCTACCGTTGCCCCCGTTGTGTATATATCGTCTATTACCAAAATCTTAGCGCCAGCAATCCTCTCGTAGTGTTTCTTATTAATTTCAAAAGCATTGCGGATATTTTCTTTTCTCTCGTCTGGCGTCATTCCCTTCATCGCAGAAGTCTGATGAGTTCGAGTCAAGACCTCTCCCATATAGGTCATACCGCTTCTCCTTGCGAACTCTTCGGCGATCAGTGCCGACTGATTATATCCTCGGCTTTTCCTTCTATCCCTGTGGACGGGGATGGGGCAAAGAAGATCATATCTTGTTCTCAGTTCCTCTGTGTCGAAGTCTATAAGCATCCTGTCATACATTATTTCTCCAAGAGTCTTCGCTATATCTGTTCTCGAATCGTATTTCAGAGAGTAGACCAAAGTTCTCTCATGAGTTCCATATTCCGCACAGGTGTAACCTCTATCAAAAGTATGGGAGTGTTCTCTGCAACTGAAACACGTGGTAGTCGGATTGTTCTCGTATAGGGGTTTTCCGCACTTGTCGCAAACTCTTCCTGTCGCCCACTTCAATCCATTAATGCACTCATTGCACATCCTGTATGTCCTTGAACTGTCTATAATTTTTCCACAACATATGCAATATATATCGCTCGGATATATTAAATCTAGTATTTCTGTGCCTGCTCTTTTCATCAATTGAAACATCAATTACCCCATGGCGAATTGAAGGCATTCGCTCCTAGTATATCCATCGACGCTAATCTGTCCTTAAGTCCTGTAAATCTGCCGTCGGCTCTATTGTTGGAAATCATCCATTGAAGGTATTTGGGATCTCCTACTATTATTACGAGCTTCTTCCCTCTTGTAACCGCTGTATAAAGAAGATTTCTCGTCATGAGCATAGGCGGTACGTTCCACATCGGGATTATAACAACAGGGAATTCTGAGCCCTGGCTTTTATGAACGGTTACCGCATAGGCCAAGTCGATTTCATCGAACATTTCGCCTTCGTATGTAATAAGCCTCTCGTCAGATCTGACGAGCATAGAACGCTCTGGGAGGTTGACGCTCTCTACCCTGCCCATGTCTCCATTGAATATTCCCTGGCCAGTAGAAAAATCATCGATATCCTTCCACTCTGTGCGATAGTCGTTCTTGAGTTGCATGACCTTGTCACCCTCACGGAAAGTTCTTGCACCTATTTTGATCTCTTCCTCATCGTCCTTATACGGATTGACTATTTCCTGCAATATCGAGTTCAAGCTTGGAGATCCGAGCATTCCTCTCTTTGTAGGAGTCAGGATCTGAATATCTTCAGCACCGCTTACAAAATCATAATACCTCTCGAGTCTTCCTCCAACCAGCCCTTTGATCTCTTCTACGATATCGTCCTCGTTGTATCTCTCGATTATGAAAAAATCGCTGTCAGAGCTTCCAGTTTCTGGGAATTCACCTATGTTAATGAGGTGTGCATTTGTGGCAATCCTGCTATCCTGTGCCTGTCTGAATATTTCTTTGAGCCTTACCGTGTATATATACTCGCTTGAAATCATGTCCCTTAAGACGTTGCCCGCCCCAACAGGCGGAAGCTGGTCGGCATCTCCTGTAAATATCAAAATAGTGCCAGTCTTAATCGCATTCAGAAGTCCGTCCATAAGCATTATGTCTATCATCGACGCTTCATCGACTATTATCACATCCTCATCGAGGGGGTGCTCGTCGGTTCTTCCAAAGCGCATTTCATCTGTGTCTTCCGAATAGACATATTCGAGGAGCCTGTGTAATGTCATCGCGGACTCGCCGGATGTCTCTTCCATCCTCTTGGCTGCCCTTCCAGTCGGCGCCGCAAGTGCCGTAGTCATATTCAATCTGTGAAATATCCTAACCAGGACATTTATAATCGTTGTCTTTCCTGTTCCCGGTCCTCCGGTTATTATCGTAATATTGCCCATCAAAGTCGATTTGACGGCAAATCTTTGTTCATCGGACAGCATGATCTTCCTACCGAACTCGTCGGCAAGCTCGCTTTGCGCGTCACTTATGAGGTTATCTATCATAGCGGGAAAAGCTTTGTTCTCGGCTTCTTTGATTCGCCTGAGATTGTGGGCTACCCTTTGCTCCGCATAGTAATAGCCATATAGATATACGACTTGCAAACCATCTATCATATCGGTCTGAAGTTCACCTGCAAACGCCATCTGCCTTATGACTTCTCCGACTCTTTCGCTATTTGTATCTATGAGTTCGACAACCCTCTCGGTAAGCATCCCCTCCGGCATTAGGGTGCTTCCGTTTATAGCCTCCTTCTTGAGGACAAACTTGATTCCGCTCTCTATACGAAAGTCGCTCTCCGAATCAAAGCCCAGCTTTTCAGCCAGCCTATCAGCTTTGATAAAAGTCATCCCATATAAGTCTTCGATAAGAGAGTAGGGATTTTCCTTGACGACTTCGACCGACTCACTTCCGTACATTTTGTATATACGCACAGCATCGGACATCTCTATGCCGATATCTCTAAGCTCTAGAGAAATCTTTGCAAAATCCCGAGATGCTGCATATGAGTCTGTTATTTTTGCCAAAGTCGACGGACCAATTCCTTTGACCGATAGGAGTTTCTCCGGGGAGTTTTCGATTATCGTTAAGGTCTCTTCTCCATATGTATCTACAAGGGCGTTTGCTGTCTTCGGACCTATGCCGCTGATATTTCCGGACACAAGAAATTCTCTAACAGCATCGATTCCCTCCGGCTGAACTTCTTCATAGCTCGTGAAGCTGAACTGCTCTCCGTATCTTCTATGCACGGTAAACTTCCCCTCAAGACGGTATCTATTCCCTTCTTTCGGACCGTTAAAAGCACCGGCGACTCTTATTGAGCCCTCTTCAGTGCTCAGTATCGCAACCGTGTAACCGTTTTCGCTGTTATTAAATATTATTCTTCCGAGCTTGCCTTCTTTATACATAGTATTAATATCTGGTTCTTAAAATGTCTTCTTGTAAAGCCTTCTGTTGTCCAGGGTGAAAACCTTGTCGCTGAATTCACCTGGCTCGACATTTCGGAGAGCTTCTTCGCAGTCAAACATCTTCGCATCGATCATGTCTATATAATGAAGAATCTCGGCTTCTGGGAACATCGGTTTCTTAGGGCTTCCAAATTCAGGTTCGTAGTGATGGCTCAATGACATGTGCTGAAGGAGTAGGCTTTTCTCTTCGTCGATTCCGAGTTTTCTTCCAGCCTCTTCGATCGAGCTTACTCCCATAACCAAGTGTCCGAGCATCTTTCCTCTAAGTGTGTAATCGGGAACTACACCGTTCTCATCTGACATTATTTCTTCGAGTTTTTCAATATCGTGGAGGGCAATTCCGGCGAGCAGGAGGTCTCTGTCAAGATATGTGTATACTTCGCAAGCTCTTATTCCCATCTCCAGCATTCTCGTCACATGGTAAAGCAGTCCGCCGTATTCTGCATGGTGATTGCTCATTGCAGCGGGATAATACATAAGTCGTTCTTCGTTCTTATCGTAGAAGTATCTGCATATCTTATTCAAATCTTCATCTTCAAAGCTGTCGATAGTATTGATTATGAAGTCGTACATTTCCTGCGATTTGCGAGGTGCGGATTTGTAGAAGTCTGCCCTATCTATGTTTTCTTCTTTTTTCTTCCCCTTGATAACATCGATTACTATTTGCAATTTTCCGTTCCATTCCTTGCATCTACCTACAATGGAGATCAGCATGCCTGGCTTGATGTTGGAAAATGCCATTACCTCTTCCTTTGTCAGAGACCATTTGACAGCCTGAACTTCTCCAGTTGCATCGCCGAGAGTCATGTATAAATGCCTCTTATTGTTATTTCCATCTCTTATATCGGCATATCTTACGAGGTATGTATCCTCTATAACGTAGCCCTCATCGGGTTTGAGATCCTTGACATAATAGGGTTTCATATTTCTACTTCGACTCTATATCCGTAGTCTCGGCTTTGAATATAGGTCTGCTCCTTTCCAATAGGTATGTTCTTTGTTATCGTTCGGTTTCGATTATACCACAGGCATTTGCGCTGTGTTATAATGAGCCTGTGAATATTGGAGGTGAGTATATGAATTTCGATGCCACAAGAGCAACTAAAGCAACAGTTAAATGGAGTCCATATTGGTCTGGGAAAGACGGTCCTGATTGTAATGCGATAATAGGTATAAGCGGAGGCAAAGACAGCTCCATCGCAGCCGCTCTTTGCGTGGAAGCTCTCGGGAATAAAAGAGTTATAGGTGTCATGATGCCGAACGGCGACCAAACAGATATTGATATGGCAAAACTCCTCGTGGACCACCTGGAGATCGAGCATTATGTAGTCAATATTAAAGGGGCATTCGACTATTTATTAAAAGAAATCGGTGATGCAGGTATCGAAATCAGCGACAATACGAGGATTAATCTACCTCCCCGCCTTAGGATGTCAACTCTATACGCAGTCTGCCAAAGCAAAAACGGTCGTGTGATCAACACGTGCAACCTCTCCGAAGACTGGGTGGGTTACTCTACGCGATATGGAGATTCCGTAGGCGATATGAGTCCGATGTCGGATTTTACAACAGCAGAAATACGAGCAATGGGTAGAGTTCTCGGACTACCTTCGGCTCTTGTAGATAAAGTTCCTGCCGATGGACTTTCGGGTCAAACTGACGAAGACAGACTCGGCTTCACATACGAAGTTCTCGACAGATACATTAGAACGGGTGAAATAGACGATCCCGAAACCAAGAAGAGAATCGATTATCTTCACGAGAAAAACCTTTTCAAACTCAGATTTATGGATTGCTTTAAGTACGAAGGATAGGCTCAAATATAACTGAATTTAATAATTTTGCGGATAAAAAAACCGACTCGGGTACGAGTCGGTTTTTCCGTTATAGATATTGTAATGGGATGAAAGTATTTTGCATAAGTTAGATATTTCTAACTTACAAGCTCATATTAGCATACAGAAATCCCACTGTCAAGGTATGATTTAAAATTTTATTAAATTAATTCTTAGAGCATTCATGCACACGCAGAAAGATGAAATACTCATCGCTGCAGCTGCCCACATTGGATTGATTGTCCATCCTCCAAAGAGGGTTGTGAAAGCTCCAGCAGCCAGAGGTATCAACAGGACATTGTAGAAAAATGCCCAGAATAGGTTTTCATGAATGTTCCTGAGAGTTGTGCGTCCGAGCTTGATTGCCTTGACGACATCCGTAATGCTGCTGTTGATCAGAACTACTCCTGCAGATTCTATTGCAACATCAGTACCTGCTCCGATAGCAATTCCTACGTCAGCTCTTGCAAGCGCCGGTGCATCGTTAATACCGTCGCCGACCATGGCTGTTTTGCCCTTCTCGAGAAGACCTCTTATTACCTCTTCTTTTCCTTCTGGCAAAACTTCAGCTATTACTTCATCAACACCTACTTCAGCTGCAATGGCTTCAGCTGTCTTTTTCTTATCTCCCGTGAGCATAACTGTATATACGCCCATTTCTTTGAGCTTTTTGATTGCCTGCTTGCTATCAGACCTGATCGAATCCGCAACGGCAAGAATTCCGAGTAGCCTTCCTCCCTTTGAGAAAAATATAGGAGTTTTCCCCGACTGAGCAAATTCGTCTGTTTGCTTTTGAACTTTGTCGAGTTCATCTTTATCTATATTATTCTTAAGAAGAAAAGATGCATTTCCTCCCAGAATTCTTACAGCTGAGCTACCCTCGGTTACGACTGCTTGAACACCGCCTCCAGCTACTTCCTTGAAGTCGGCAATTCTGAGCGTCGTATTCTTGCAATAACTGCTTACAGCTTTGGCGATCGGATGGTCGGATCTTGATTCCAGAGCAGCTGCTACAGTTATCAACTCATCTTTATCTTCTTCCCGAAGGGAATAAACATCTGTAACAATAGGTTCACCGCCTGTAATCGTTCCGGTTTTGTCCAAAGCGACAATTTTTATTCTGCCGATCTCTTCGATAGATGCTGCCGTTTTGAAAAGTATTCCGTTCCTTGCACCTACACCGCTGCTGACCATAATGGCAACAGGAGTTGCTAGACCGAGAGCACAAGGGCAGCTTATAACCAATACGGATATAGCCCTGGTCAGTGCGAAGGATATTCCGTTACCCAAAATCATCCAGATTGCGAATACGATTGCCGCTATTAAGATGACTGCTGGCACGAATATGCCTGCAATCTTATCTGCAACACGAGATATCGGTGCTTTGGATGCTGACGCATCCGATACAAGGCTTATTATCTGAGCAAGAGAAGTATCTTCTCCTATATTTTTTGTTTTGACTCTGATATATCCCGATTTGTTGATAGTTGCCGCTGAGACCATATCTCCGACCTGCTTATCTACAGGAAGACTCTCTCCAGTAAGCGCCGCTTCATCGACAGCTGCATGACCTTCGATTATCTCTCCGTCGACAGGAATTTTCTCTCCTGGTTTGACTACAACTACCTCTCCTACTCTGACGTAATCGATTCCGACGATTATCTCTTCGCCGTCTCTTTCGACGTTTGCAGTCTCGGGTACAAGATCTATAAGTGCTTTCAGAGCATTTGTTGTCTTACCCTTCGATATAGCTTCAAGCATCTTGCCTACAGTTATCAAGGTTACTATCATTGCCGCAGATTCGAAGTATAAGCTGTGCATTGCAGGGCTCATGTTCTGAGTTTCATTAAATGCCATGTTATACAGCACCCAGCAACTCCAAAGATATGAGACTCCCGAGCCCATTGCCACCAGGGTATCCATATTAGGAGCCATGTGGATCGCTCCTTTAATTCCGCTTACAAAGAATGCCCTGTTTATATACAGTATTATCGTAGCGAGAATCAGCTGGATAAATACAAGTCCGACAGTTCCGATCTGCTCCAATGGTCCTATTGGCCAATTCCACATAGAATGTCCCATTGAAAAATACATCAAAACCAATAGAAATCCGACGGATTTAATTAACCTCTTCTTGAGCTTAGGTGTCTGCGTATCTTCTAGAGCTTTCGCTCTATTTATTATTTTCTCTCTATAGGTTTTTGAATTAGCTATTACTGGGCGATGAGTCTGTCTCGCACTCCGCACCATATCCAGCGTCTTCGACTGTTTTAATAATTACTTCAGGGGAAACATCTCCCTCTACATTCATGGAGTTTGTAAGCAGGTTAACCGATACGTTTTCAACACCTTCAACTCCTGATACAGCTTTTTCAACTCTTGCTGAGCATGCAGCACAGCCCATTCCGCTTATAATATATGTTTTCATAATTCTCCTTTCTGAAAAGCGATAAAATAAATTATAATTTCAAGTCTCCATCTTTGACCCAGCCAAGTTTTCTGCATCCGCTGTTAATCAGCGGTGCGATAATGGCAGGAAGAACAAAGGATATGAGAATCAAACCTATCCAGTCCATAGCTACAATGCCTGTTTTTGCTCCTGAAGCAACATCGGCTACCCAGCCTGAATAAACTCCGATTTGTCCAACCAGACCGCAGGTACCCATACCGCTCGCAATAGGCGCTCCGTTCATTTGAAGCTTGAATATGCAAGTTGCTATAGGCCCTGTTATTGCCGCCGTAAGAGTCGGTGCAATCCATATGCGTGGGTTTTTCACGATATTGCCCATCTGGAGCATCGATGTGCCGATTCCTTGCGAAACCAGACCTCCCCAGCGATTTTCTCTGAATGACATCACCGCAAATCCGACCATCTGTGCGCAACATCCAGCTACAGCAGCACCACCCGCAAGTCCTGTAAGACCGAGGGCCGCACAAATTGCAGCTGATGAAATAGGCAGTGTAAGAGCTACTCCGACGACTACGGAAACTATAATTCCCATAACAAAAGGTCTGAAGTCTGTAGCCCACATAACTATTCTTCCGACTTCCATGGCAAGTGAGCCAAGACCAGGTGCCCACCATGCGGATAATGCAATACCGGAACCTATAGTTACAAGAGGTGTCACCAAGATATCTACTCTTGTTTCGCCCGAAACCGCTTTGCCGAGTTCTGCAGCAAGTATAGCTACGAATAGAACAGCAAGAGGTCCTCCCGCACCACCGAGGGTGTTAGCGGCAAAACCGACGGTTGCCAGCGAAAACAGAACTAAAGGTGGAGCTTTGAGTGCATATCCTATAGCTACAGCCATAGCCGGACCTGTCATCGCCATTGCGAGACCGCCTGCCGTATATTCAGCTGTTCCGACCACTGCAATAGGTTCTGTTAAAAATCCTATATGGAACTGTGTTCCCAAAGTGTTGATTATAGTTCCTATGAGCAGCGAACAAAATAAACCTTGAGCCATTGCAGACAAAGCATCTATGCCGTATCTTTTTGCACTAATCTCAATTTGCTTGCGTTTCATAAACGCTTTTATAGAATCTTTTGTCATTTTCTCTTCTTTCCCTTATAATGAAACTTGAATACTATATATGAACGGATTTTTTGATTGCCGTTCATAGCGAGATACTAATCACGCAAGGTTTAGTATAACACAATTAGAGAGGAAGAGTGCCATTTATGTCGCGAACAAAAAACACTAATTCTGGAAAAAAATCTACTAAGAAGAAAAAGCGTCTATCGATTATCGTAGCCGCTCTCGCATGTCTCCTGCTTGTAAGCGGAGTATATGCTTTCGGCCTAAGCCCAGTTGATCCGGGAAACAAAGACGAAGTTGTAGTCGAGGTTCCAAGCGGAACGGGTGCATCACAACTCGTATACATACTGGATGATGCAGGGCTGGTTCGTAACAAGTTCTTTGCCAAGGTAAACGCTAGAATCGGCGGATACGACAACCTGCAAACAAACACATATGTTTTCAACAAGGGGATGTCTTTCCCTAAGATAATGAACGCCATCAACAAAGGAAGCTTTGAATACGTTTCGAAGAAGTCTGTCAAAGTGGCTGACGGAGCGAGGCTTGAACAGGTTGCAGAGGCAATGTCCAAACAGCTTAACTACACTCCGAAACAAATTATGGACAAGTGGTCTGACAAAACATACGTCAAGAAGCTGATCGATAAATACTGGTTCCTGACAGATGAGATCCTAGCTGACGATGTTATGTATCCACTCGAAGGCTACCTATATGCGGACACCTATTATGTAACTACGGACAATTCGACTATAGAAGAATTTACCGAGATGTGTCTGGACAGAATGGATACCGAGCTTACTAAAAGGAAGGATAAGATAAAGGCATCTGGATTCAGCGTCCACGACTTCCTTACACTTACATCTATCGTAACAAAGGAGGCCCAGGCACCTGATCAACCAGAAGTTGCAGGAGTATTTATCAACAGACTCGATAAAAAAATCTTCCTTGGAAGCGACGTTACCGTCTGCTACATATTCCAGGAAGACAGGGTTGAACTTACAGTAAGCCAGCTCGATAGCGACAGCCCTTACAACACCAGAAAATTCGAAGGTCTGCCTCCAGGTCCTATTTCTCAGGTCATCGGAGAAGGAATGGATTCGGTTCTCGATTACAAGAAGACGGATAACCTCTTCTTCTTCGCCGATGCCAAGGGCAAGGTTCACTTCTTCAAAACACAGGCCGAGTTTGATAAAGGCATTGAAGAAATAGGTCTGCTCAAGGACGATAAGGATATAGACAAAGAAAAGGATAAGGATAAGGAATAGGCTTTAAGAATAGGCTTTTTCGATTGAGAACCTTCTACATCTTTTCATAAAGATAATTCCCTGCTTTCAGACAATTGTGAAAGCAGGGATATTTTTATTCGTTTATTACAGTACATTTATCGCCTTCATATTGCAATGTCATCGATATTTTCTCGTTTCCTGAGAGAATTTCTTCGATGAAGAATCTATCGCCTTCCCACATCGGCAGAGAGAGAATGTCATCTTTGCTGACCCATTTCAGCTCGCCTTCTTTGCACAGGGGAGGGCTGAATTTGCCCGTTTCTGCGAAGACCTTCTTCGTCTTAGGATCCTCTGGCTCGAAGTCGTCGGAATAATACAGATACATATCTTCATCACCGTACATATCCGCCCTGAATTTTACCAAACCGAGAAACTTTGCAGACCTTAAAATCAGCCCAGACTCTTCCCTCACTTCACGCATATTGCATTCGTCGGGTGTTTCACCTGCTTCTATTTTGCCACCGATGCCTATCCATTTGCCTTCGTTTATATCGTTTTTCTTTTTATTACGATAAAGCATCAGGAATTGTCCATCGTGCTCGATATAACATACTGTCGTATTGGGTATTCTCTTTTTTTCGGTCATAACTGCTTGCAATCGATAAGCTGATTATTCAACTCTTATGCTCTTAATCTTCTGGTCTACAAGAGGTTTATCCATCATGTTTCTCTTGGTAGCAACTATTTCATCTGCAACTTCCATTCCTGATGTAACCTTTCCGAACGAAGCATACTGGCCGTCAAGATGAGGAGATGTTGCTGTCATAATAAAGAACTGAGATCCTGCAGAATTCGGATCCATCGCTCTTGCCATCGAAAGAACACCTCTTTCGTGCTTGAGATCGTTCTTGAATCCATTAGAGCTGAACTCTCCTGGTATACAATGTCCTGGGCCGCCCATTCCAGTTCCATCTGGGCAACCGCCTTGGATCATAAAGCCTGGAATAACTCTGTGAAAAATCAAGCCATCATAGAAGCCGTCGTTAGCGAGCTTCTCGAAATTCTCAGCTGTTTTCGGTGCGACATCTTCGTAAATCTCTCCAGACATCTTGCGACCGTCTTCCATTTCAATAACAAATTTCTTCATTTCTATCCTCCTAAAATAAATTTATAGTTTTCTATACTAATCGGTGATATGTAGTCACCTTTATAAATGAGCTGTCTGACTGCATTCTTATCATTCTACGGATTTTAAGGATTCAGTCATAGATATATTCTTGAGTCGTCTTTGCATAGCGAGGCTTACAACGATTGCGAAAACAAATGTCAATATAACAGAAAGAACGTAGTCCATTATATCAAGCCTCGGCTCAAAGAACATCATTTTGATCGTTATGTTATCTATCGCAAATGTCAGCAACCATTTCCCCGTAGGTATTCCTACAATCGCGGCAATCGCTATGAGGAACATATTCTCTCTAAACACATATTGAGAGACCTCGTATTGGTTAAACCCGAGCACTTTGATTGTCGCAATCTCCCTTATTCTTTCGGTTATATTAATATTGGTCAGATTGTAAAGTACGATAAATGCCAGAAGTGCCGCACATAGAGTTACGACAAAGACAACCGAATTGAGGCTCTCCATCATCTTGGCAACCCTATCCATAAGATCCAGGCTCACAACGGAAGCGACGACATTATCGTTTTCCTGGGCCTTGGTTGCGAGATCTCGTATTTCCTCCTCGCTGGAGTCCTTAGGAGCATTTACAAGAGCCGTCTTGTTGGTCGCCTTTTTTCCGAAGCCTTTTTCATATGTCTTCTCGCTCATGAATACATTGTCGAAGACATAGTTATCGCTTACTGCGGAAACAGTCACGGTCATCTCTCTATATCCGTCCTTGAGTTTGATCTTATCTCCCGGATTAATCCCCATTTCCTTCTGCAACTTTCTTACGATTACGACTTCTCCATCTCCTGGGAAAGCGACTTCTTTGCCCGATCTATGCAATCTTATGAATTTGTCAAAGTCCTTTTTCTCCGAAGCGTAGCAGGTAACTTCTTCGTTCTTGCCACCGTCTATTACATCAAGACTTGCCGAGTGTAGGAAGAATACATCGCCTGTTTTGCCGTCGGTCTTTTTGTCCATATAATCTATGAACTTCTTCTGCCTATCGGCATTCATATCCTTGTCAAATACAATCTGGTAATCGTAGAGAGATATTTCTTTGAACTGGTAGTCGGCAACCTTCGAAATGCTCGTCTTGATACCGAAACCTGCAATCATCAGAGCTGTACATCCGCTAACGCCGATGATCATCATAAGGAATCTCTTCTTATCTCTGAAAATATTCCTCATAGATACTTTGTACAGGAAGCTCAACCTGTTCCATATAGGTGTTATTCTTTCGAGCAGAATTCTTTTTCCTGACTTCGGAGAACGAGGTCTTATAAGGCTTGCAGGTGCAACCTTAAAGTCTCCCGCTATTGCGATCCATGTTGCTCCCATCGAGCAGACAAGGGCAACGATAAGAGAAAAGAGGCCCAGCTTCCAGCTGAGAACATATTCTACATTATCGCTAAATCCGTACATCATAGAATATGCCTTCCAGATAACCGCAGGGAAAACCTTGCTTCCGATAAAGAAGCCCGCTGTCGCTCCTATAAAGGCTCCGCTTCCTGAATAGAACATATACTTGGACAGGATTGCTCCGTTGCTGTAGCCCAAAGCTTTGAGAACACCTATTTGGGTTCTTTGCTCGTCTATCATCCTCGTCATGGTTGTCATGCATACCAAGGCAGCGATGAGGAAGAAAAATACCGGGAAGACCTTCGCTATGTTGTCTACGATATTTGAGTTGCTGTCAAAAGAAGAATATCCTGTGTTGTCATTTCTCGAAAAGGCGTAAGAATTGCCTGTTTCCATCTCGTCGATCTTCTCTTGTGCTTCGTCGAGTTTCTCTTTGGCATCCTC
>CAYFWG010000003.1:537-20053 GCA_964346775.1 uncultured Mogibacterium sp. | reverse complement strand
GCTGATAGGTGCATAGAATTTAGGCTTCCATAGCTTGAGATTGTTTTTTTCTGCGTAATTGACCAGCCTCACTAAAACATTTCGTCTTAGGCAAAGCAGGTCAGGCTTATATTCATTTATATCCTTAATTACTTCCGCAAGACCGTCGCCGACAGCAAAATCTTCACCGACAACCCTTCTTCTCATCAGCCCGAGGCTTTGGATAATCGAGTCGCGATTATTCTTCCTAGGTCCCTTGTGGCTTGTGGCAAAAGAGTACATCTTGCCGAATAGTGCGTTGTAGCCCGCTGCCCCGAGAACCCTCGCCCAGTTTGCATCGCTACACGCCTGTTCCTTCTGAGTATATAGCATTTTGAGAGGTGTTCCCGAAGATCCGCTCGTACTAAGGATATTGATATCCTTATGCTTTTCCGGATTATTATCCCATTCGTCCTGCATCCATACCCTAAGCTCTGGTTTTGTCAGGGTAGGGAACTTAACGAGGTCCTCACTGCAAGAATAATCCGAAGGCTTAGTTCCCGATTCCTCAAATTTTTTTCTATAAACAGGGATCTTGTATGCCTTCTTCATAAGCTTCTTTATCCGCTTATTTTGATTCGCTTTAATCTTACGAGGATTCCCCTCGAAAGACCTTCTTAGTGTCAGAAGATACCAAACGGTATAAAAGTTCTTGAGTTTTTTCTGTAAGCTCAATTCATCATCCTCCATTAATCTACAAGTCTGCCAGTTCTTCTTATAATATAACCGCACTTCTCGATATATCCGTTTATCTTAAGGATTCTATCCCCTTCATCGTAGTAGTAACAGATGTATTCCGCGCCATGGACATCAAATTCGGATATGCTAAATGTAGAATTAGGTTCTTTGCTCAGGAAGAGGAGTTGATACTCGTCATTTGGGAAAACGACGCCTTCGTCGAGGACACTCTCTCCTGAGAGTAATTGTCTGAAAGCTGCATCCAGCAGGTCTACTCCGCAATAATGTTTAATCAAATTCCACATATGACAACCGTCGAGTCTCGGCGTTACCTCGATTATGAACGGCTTATTCCCATTCTGTAACTTAATCTGGAAGTAACAAGGACCGTCCGTTATATTCAGTTTGTCTGCAATTCTGCGGGCAAGGTCTATCGATTTTTCTTTTGCTCTGTCATCGGCAAAGCTCGAAGGGATTCTATGTTCTTTAATTATCCCTCCTGGCAATTCATCAAACGCATAGCGATCTGAGACTATTGCGAATTTCATCTCTCCACCTTGCATGTAAGCATTTATCGAAACCTCAGGTCCTTCGATGTATTCTTCGATTATTACCTTCTTATCAAATGAGAAGCTTAAAGATTTTTCGAAATTATTTCTTATATCTTCGATAGAGTCTACCCTGAAGCAGCCTCTCTGTCCTTGTGAATCAACCGGTTTCATCATTCCCGGATAGGCACTATATTTCAGAGCTTCCTCTACAGTAGAGCACACTATATGCTTTGCGTTGCCTTCGAAATCCTGTCCTAAGGCTTCGCGCATTTTATTTTTTCAATGGCATATCTCTGCCGTTTCATGAGATATGAAATGAGACAAGCCTAAACGTTCGCTTGCTTTCATTACCGTAGGCATTGCAATATCGGAGCCAATAGAATATATGGCAGATACTTTGTATTTATCGGCAAGAGCCACTACACCATCGACATTCTTGATATCTACCTGTTCAAAATAATCGAGGTGAGATATGCCACAATCTACAGTCGTGTAACTACATCCGACAACTTCATATCCGGCTTCCTTACAATATTCAATTGCATCAATTTGAGCGTTACCTGCTCCCAAAATCAATATTCTCTTCTTCATTTCTTTCCTGTCTTTTTATTGCTCTTATTGTGAAGGTCTTCTTTGATCTGTGTTGTAGATATCTCAGGTGTTCTTGAAAGATAGACTACATCAACGCCTTCATCTTTCAGAAAATCGAACTCTCCTGCCCAGTCATCGCCGATTACGAATGTATCTACATGATATTCTCTCGAGTCGCTGACCTTCTGCTCCCAGGACTCTTCCGGGATTACAAGGTCAACATATCTGATTGCTTCTACGAGACGCTTTCTCTCTTCGTATGAAAAATAGCATTTTTTGCCCTTCTTGTCCCAGTTGAACTCATCGGTGGATATTGCCACTATAAGGTAATCTCCAAGCGCTTTCGCTCTTTGAAGGAGATTGACATGCCCGTAATGTAACAGGTCGAATGTTCCGTAAGTTATTACTCTTTTCAAAATAAATCCTCCTCTTCAACCTATTCCCAGACAGGTCCTTTTATCTCACCAGCTTCTGTTCTGACTTTAATTTTCAAGCAGTTCTTTATTTCCTCAATGTGTTCAAGCATCGCATTTCTGCTATCTCCATGAAGAACAATTGCAATTCTTTGATTTTTGTCTGTAATCGACTTTGTCTTCTGTCCTACTTCTAGCAAATTGAGGTTTGTCTTTACAACATAATCGAGCGCTTCTGTTTCTTTCGCTCCTTCTAAGGATATTATTTCTCCTGGTGGGAGATAACAGCAGACGTAGCCGCAATGGGTTTGGTTCATCGTGAATTCTGGCACATCTTCTATTTTCCCTAAAGCAACCTCTACAAGAAACTCGGATGTATCGAGACCTGTTTGCATCTTTGCAATCTCGGTTGCGATATAAGTTCCTCCGCCTCTAAGGGCTGCCTCTATCAAGTAAATTTCTCCTGTTTTAGTATCAAGTATATATTCGTTGTGAGACATTCCTTGAATCATCCCAAAGCCTTCGTTGATTTTTCGGTTGTAATCCAGGAGCTTGGAGATTACCTTTTCATCCGCCGTCGAAGGGTATAGTCTTGTCATCGATGAAAAAACGTTTGGAATTTTGAATTCCTGAAGGTCTGCATACATCAACGGAACAACATGTCCCCCAACTGCAATGGAGTCCACTTCAAATTGCGGACCTTCGATAAATCTCTCGATTATTACCTCTCCGCCTCCCGAGTATTCCATCGCTTCTCCGAACTTGGATAGGAGTTCTTTCTCATCTGGTATCTTGGAAATTCCTCGACTGCTCCAGCCATCTACAGGCTTAATAATTGCAATTCCATTAAGCTTTCTGAATTCAAGGAGAGCCTCTTCAATTGTTCTAACTTTCTTGCTCTCGATTGTGGGGAGTCCTAGTTCCAGCGCTCTTTCCCTCATCTTGTACTTATTGGTATAAAGAAGGGCTGTTTCATATCCGTTTCCGGGTAAACCCATTTTTTCAGCTGCATATGCTATCGCCCTCACGAAGATTTCACCCTGATCTGAAATTACTCCATCGACATCTTCTTTCCTTGCAACTTCTAGGACATATTCTTCATCTGTGGCATCGTGAAAGTAAACTTTATCGGCTACCTTAATGCCAGGATAATCACCATCTGGTGTTATCGCAATTACGTATACACCCATTTCCTGTGCTTTTTTAATTAAAGGCAATTGAAAGGAGCCCGCCCCCAATACCAAAAGCTTCTCAGAAGTTGTGTTATTTACTTGTTTAGTCCCAGATCGGCCCACGGAGTTCTCCCTCATCTGTTTTAATCTTAATATTGAGAATTTTCTTAATTTCTTCTATTCTGTCGAGCATTTGCTGCCTGCTGTCTCCATATAGTACTATAGTGCAGCGCTGTCTTTTATCTGTTATCTTCTCCGTATGATCACCTACATGGAAAAGATTGAAGTTTGTATTTACGACATATTCCAGATCTTCGACTTTGTCCGCCCCTTCCATAGAGACAATCTCACCGTACGGCATATAGCAGCAGACAAATCCGCAGTGGCATCTATTCGTTTCAAACTCTGGTATCTCTTGTAGTTTGCCTAAGGAAACCTTTACCAAGAAATCCTCCATATCGAGCCCCGTTTGAAGTGGGCCTATATCGGATCCGACATAGTTTCCACCACCTCTTAAGGCTGCTTCTATAAGATAGATTTCTCCCGTATTTCTGTCCATTACATATTCGCTGTGACAGAATCCCTGAATCATTCCGAAGCCTTCACAAATTTTCCTATTGTATTCAAGAAGCTTATCGACGATCTTCTTATCTGCTACGGATGGATATAGCCTCGTCTTTGAAGAAAATACATTTGGGATGCTGAACTCTTGAAGGTCGGCATACATCATAGGTTTAACCTTTCCACCGACAGCAATTGAGTCCACCTCGAACTGAGGTCCTTCGATAAACTCCTCCAAGATTAATTCTCCACCCATAGAATACTCCATTGATTCATCGAAGTATTTTATTAGTTCCTCTTCATTGGATATTTTATAAATTCCTCGACTGTTACTGCTGTCAACGGGCTTTATAATCGCAGAGCTTTTCAGTTTCTTGAATGCTGAGATGGCTTCCTCTAAAGTCTTTACTTCCATGCTCTCGATAGTAGGAAGTCCCAGCTCACGAGATCTTTCTCTCATCTTATATTTATTTGTAAAGAGAAGGGCTGTCTCATATCCGTTCCCCGGAAGTCCCATCTTTTCTGCCGCATATGCTACTGCTCTTACGAAGATTTCGCCTTGATCGGAAATAACTCCGTCAACATTCTCTTTCTTTGCAACTTCATAAACATATTCTTCAACCTTGGCGTCATGAAAATACGCCTTGTCCGCAACCTTGATTCCGGGATATCTGTCATGTGGCGCGATAACCACGACATAAACACCCAGCTCTTTGGCCTTATTAATCAAGGGTAGCTGAAAAGGTCCTGCTCCCAATATCAGCAGTTTTTGCATCTTACCTCTCCTCGCTTTTTTCCTTAGTATTATCTATTACAGTCCTAATGACATACTGAGGATTTTCATTTAACGTGAGATAAATTCTTCCAACATATTCTCCGATAACACCGAGCACTAACATCAGCATTCCGCCTATCAGCGTTGTCGTTGCAATCATAGATGTCCAGCCGATAGCTATGTTGTCTCTTGTCAATTTAAGAATTACCAGTCCGATAATAGCTAGAAAGCCGACAACGGCCATAAAGAAACCGAAGAAGGTTGCAATCCTAAGAGGCTTTATGGAAAAAGTAGTTAATCCGTTTGCCCATGTTGAAAAAAGCTTCTTGAGATTATACCCGGATGTTCCGTCTATTCTATCTTTCTGTTTAACCTGAACATTTCCGATATTATATGTCGTTCTTAGAAGTAGCCCGCCCATATGCGGATAGGCATTGTTGTATTTTATAATCTCATCTATGACAAATCTCTTTGCCAGAAAGTATACGGAAGTATTCACACCTTCAGGTCTTTCGAGGAAAAACTTGACCATTGCTGTATTAGCCCATGAGCCCAGCCTTCTAAATGCGCTTCGCTTTCCCCTGTCGACATAATCGGCACATACTACGTCGTATTCGCCTTCCTCCATCTTGTCATAGAACTCAAATATGGTTTCTATAGGAGTCTGACCATCATCGTCGCTTACCGCAACCAAATCCCCTTTGGAATATCTCAAGCCCGCCATAATTGCGCATTGCTGTCCGCTATTCTTGGCGATGTCTATTCCGATTACATTGTCGTGCTTTTCTGTAAGTTTTTTGATTGCTCCCCATGTATCATCTGGAGAATTGTCGTTGACTAATATAATCTCCGAAGTAAATCCATCCTTGCGATTTACCGTGTATTCGATTGTTTCAACGACTTTTTCTATGCTGTTTTGAGAATTGTAGCAGGGTATTATGAATGATATCAGCATTTTCTCTCCTCACTTCTATTTAGTAACTTCATAAATATAATATCCGCACCTGTCATATATATTGAGGGGGTTTTCTTTGAGAAGAATCCTCCTGTCAACCTTGTCTTTGATCATGCTTTTTGACTTGTTTCTCACTATTTCGCGGTATGATTCTATATCTTCTGTTTGAGTTATGAATCCGATTCCTACGGTTCTGAGTTGCTTTATTACAGGCTCTTCTATTTCCTCACCCATTGCAACCCTTATAACATTGCCGACAAAGTCATATCCTGTCGAAAGCTGCACAAGATCGCTTCCGATGAAATCTCCGCCCATTCTTCCACCGATTTCTATCAGTTTGATGTTTTCATTCTCGTCTACCTTGAGTTCAACATGGGCTGCTCCATCTTCGAGCATGAGGGTGTCGAGGGCATGATCTGAGACCTTGCGAATCTTTTCCTTCAACTCCTCACTTATCGGTGCAGGCTGAATATGTCCTGTTTCAATAAAATGAGGTTCTCCCGTTGTGAATTTCTGAGTGACAGCCAGAAGCCAATGTTTCCCTCTGCAGGATATATACTCTATGCTGTACTCGTCACCTTCAGCATATTCCTCGACGAGGGCCTTCTCTTCGAAGCCTTCCTCTATTGCAGACCTGATCGCTTGTGGCAACTCTTCCGAGCTGTATATCTTGTTTATTCCACGACTTCCACTTCTATCTGTTGGCTTAACTATAACAGGATATTCTAAGAACGATAATTCCTTGGGGTCGGTGTCCTTGTCTACAAGTATGCTCTTCGGGCTTGGATCTCCGTTTTCCTCAAAAGCCTTTCTCATCAGGTGTTTATTCATGCTTCGTCTTGTAGCTTCGAGTGAATTCCCGATAAGTCCCATCTTGTCTGCGACAAAATTTACAGCATCCATGGCAAGATCTGAACCGATACTTATTATTCCGTCTATTTTTATCTCTTGGCACTTCTTAAGTATCTCGTCCTTGTCACGAGTACTGATAGGATAAAAATAATCTGCAAAAGTCTCTCCGACATCTCCCGTCTTCCATGCAAATACGTGGGTTTCCAGCCCCATCTCGTTTGCCCTAAGAATCAAGCCTTCCTGGAAGAGAGATGCTCCTATAATCGCTATTTTCTTTTTCATATTTTTTCCTCTATTATGCTTTTTAGTACCCTTTGAGTGGCCTTGCCATCATCCTTCGGGTTGTACTTTTCACAAAAGTCCAGATATTTCTTGTCGGGCTTTTGATTTATGCATTTGTTGATTTCTTCTGTAAGCGAATCTTCATCCTTAACAATAGGCCCTGGAAGGTCATCAAGGTCTATATAAAATCCTCTGAGTTCGTTCGCATATTCTTCAAGGTCATACATATAGAAAATTATCGGTTTTCCCAGGTTTGCGTAGTCGAAAAACACGCTTGAATAGTCTGTTATCAGTATATCGGAAGCGATATATAGATCGTTTATTTCGCTGTAACCCGATACATCGCGAACAAATCCAGCATATCTTTCGAAGTCGAAACTGTTTGCGACGAGATAATGTGCCCTGAACAATATGACATATTCATCCCCAAGAGCAGAATATAGTTTGTCAAAATCTACCTCTGACTTATATGTGTACCCCTGTCCGCTTGTATGCTGGTTATCTCTCCAGGTAGGTGCATACAGGATTACCTTCTTATCGTCTATTCCGAGTTCTTCCCGCAAGGCTTTTCTTTCCTCTTCAGTCGAATTGATAAGCCTATCGTTTCTCGGATATCCTTCTTCTATTATTTTGTATGTCTGCCCAGTCTCTTTGAGGTTCCACGCCGATGCGAATTTCTCCGTCGTGAAAGGAGATGGGGAAATTATGTATTTGAATTTGGCTGCGTCGGTTCTATATTTTTCTCTTATCTCTCCGATTGAGTTCATAGAATTATCGCTCGCACTCAAGTCATACCCCAGCCTTTTGAGTGGAGTTCCGTGCCAGCACTGAACGTAGACCTGTTCACTTCTTGGATGTTGGTGGTCGAGCATTCTATAATTTGTAATCCAGTACTTTGAAGTCCTGAGCGCCTTATTATCCTGTTTCGTCCGAAATTTTACCAACTCGGTTCTACTGTTTTCTAAGAACCTAAAAGCATCTGGCTCCTTGAAGCTCCATACGAATTTATAATCTCTGTATTCTGGAGCTGAAATCATGTATTCATAAATCGCTTTGGGAGAATCACTGTAACCTCTTCCTGAAAAAGTCTGAAAATAGACCTTCTTGTCGTCGATAGCTCCAAAAGGTTCGTCTAAAACCATCTCCGCTCTATAAATCGCATCACGGCTTTTTCTTGCGAAGATACGGAATGTTTTGTGTTTTTTTGCTATATCAAAAATTTTCTTTTTTATTTTATTCCCTATGCCCATAATCCCTAATTTAGATATAAAGATTTATACCTTTCTCCGTTAAGTCTAAACCTGCAAAAGATTCTCTATATGATCTGCCAACTGCTTGGTGCAGTTATCCGTATCGACATCTATATATTTGTCTCTAAATTCCGACAAAGCTTCGTAGTCGTACTGCCGTTCAAGTTCTTGCGCAAGGTCTTCGGCGCTTCGGAAGCAATACTTTCCTATCGCTTCTTTTTCAAAATCGACATTTAACCCCGTTGTTTCTCTATATTCATCCTCATCGTAAATGTATAGGTATAGGGGTTTTTCAGCCAAAGTCGACTCTATAACAAAGGACGAGTAGTCGCTTATTACAATATCTGTCGCTTTGAGCAAATCATATGTATCGTATTTTTCGTCGTATATTATTCCAGGGTTTTCTATCCTGTCCGTACTTGCCCTGTCTATAGGGTGGAGCTTGACGATTAGAGTGTATTTATCGAGATCAATAGCTTCAACTAAACCCTTGATATCGACAGCTTTGCCCCCACGAAATGTCGGAGCGTATAGAATCGTTTTGTGAGTTTTCGTCCTGCTGTACTGACTCCGTATTTTCTCTACCGTCTTGTCATCTTTCCTAAGTATATAGTCTATTCTCGGCAAGCCGATCTTTACTATTTTGTCCGCCGTTGTTCTGAAAGCTTCGCAAAAATAATCGGCGGTAACTTCAGAAGAGCAAAGAACTTCGTCGTACCCCTTGTGCATCTTCATCAATTTTGCTACTTTTTCGCTCGAGCCGTTCTCCTTGCCTATAGTCTGCCATCCGAATTTCTTAATTGCTCCGATAGCGTGCCACATCTGTATAATTGTCCTTCCCTTTTTGTGCGGTAACATACTCGCCGGTATACAATAGGTATCAAGCAAAACGACCTTCGATGTACTAATGCTCTTTATCTGTAAGGCTATGTGTCCGAGGTATCCGAGACTTCGAAAGGAGATGTTCTTTGTCAATCTTCTTGTGAGGGTTTCAACTTCAATTCCCCTATCGAGGAGTTCCTTCTCGATAAGTTTTATGTCGAGTGACTTGTAATCGTTTTCCCTGCTTATTATCGATACTTTGTTCTTTAATTTTGACATCTTCCCTCGTGAATGTTCGCCTATTATTTCATGTTCTATAACCTATTTATTTTACCATGAGAATGACTATTTCTCAACGAAGGCATGATTTAGGCAAAATAAAAAGGTCTCCTCATTTTAGAGAAGACCTCATATTCTGTTATTTCTCTAGGAAGCGTATGATACATTCCCTGGCTTGCAGCATATCCAGCCGCTTGGAATCAGCATCCAATCGCCCTTAACCTTCAAGCATGTTACCTCGGTGCCCTTCTTGAGCATCGCTCTATTAACATTCGTGATGGAATGTATTCTTGCATCTTTGGTCAGGGAAGATTTGCTCTTTACGGCATAATTCGTTCCTGCACCTTTTCTTACATTGAGGTGGTTGCGAAGGATATAATTTTTGCCTTTTTTGACGACAACCTTTGTCGTCTTCTTTGCTGTTGTTTTCTTGACTACTGGCTTCTTTGCGACCGTCTTCTTTACTGTTGTTTTCTTCACTACGGTTTTCTTTGCGGTAGCTTTTGTGGACTTGTTTCTTTCTGCTTTCGCATCAACCTTAGCTTTTTCGTCCAGAGCTCTCTGTGCCTTTGTATCTTTATACTCTGACAGATAACTTGTCGATCCGCTCTGTCCGCAAATCCATCCGCTTGGAATGAGTATCCAATTGCCTTTCGACTGAATACACGTTACAACCGTACCCTTATTCAGAATACCCTTCGATGAATCGATCGAATAAGGCTTTGCGCCCTCTGTCAATCTTTGGTAGTCCTTGATTGAATAATTTGTGCTCGGACCTGTTCTTACATTCAAAGCATATTTCAGCTGGTAATCCTTACCCGCTTTAAATTTGCTGCTAGATGAACTAAATATATTTGACGCCGAAGCGCTGGTGTTCGCTTTGTATGAAGGCTTTGTTGAACCGTCGACACTGACGATCATCGCTCCATGAGCCTTTTTTGTCGACAGTAGAATATCTCCTACTTCGAGCTTACTGCTGGATGCTACATAGCTCTTTGAAGTGAAGAAATCGAAATCTCCAGTTTCTTTGAGAGTTTTGTAAAGTCCTGCAGCTTCTTTATATGTGTTTATTTTTGTTCCTGTAGCATACACGCATGCTCCGATTAGAGGTGTGCACGAGGTTTCTACAGGCTTCTTTATTTTGCTTGCATCCCATCCTGCGTCCTCCAATGCGTAAAGAAAGCTTAATGTATCTTTCTTTGGTCCAGCATCGTAACCGACATTCTTATTGTTACACGCATCTCTCATGATCTCAGCCATCTTTGCGGCCTGCTTTGGATCTTTTGCCCTGCATACAACGGTCCAGTTACGCGACGAAATCGATTTTGTGTATGACCACGGCGTCATGTAAACCTCTTTGCCATTTTGGTCTCCAGCCTTCTGTCTCTTAGTTCCGGATTCTCCCCTTGCCGCATGACCCATAATAACTTTTCTTGCTGCATAGGATTCGACCGAGAATAAACTGAATGCCAAGGCAAACGTCATCACAAAAATAATTATTCCAACTAAAAAGCGATTAATAAATGTATTCCTGTTAATCATCAGGTCCTCCTTTTGTAGGTTTTCTGACTATCCCACGGGTACATTCTAATCGCTCATGCTAATAGTGTCAAGTTCCCTTTACATTTGTTAATGCTTATCGTCTACTCTTTTGCGTTATAGAAGTCGATAGCTTCCAGTATTTCTCCATCAAATATCTTCTTACCTTTTTCCAGAACAATGCCCCTTTCACAGAAATCCTGTGCAGTATCAAGTGAATGCGTTACAAACAGCAGTGTGACATTTTCATCTGACATTATCTCGGCTATTTTCTTCTTGCATTTTTTCCTATACGCCTGGTCGCCTACGCTCAAAGCCTCATCGACGATGAGTATATCCGGATTTGCGTTGGCATTGATGGCAAAGCCAAGTCTCGCCTTCATTCCGCTGGAGTATGATCTTATAGGCTGATCCAAATATTCGCCGATATCCGCAAAGTCGATGATATTCTGTTCGATCGCCTTTATCTCCTCGTGAGCCATTCCCATTAGACCGCATTTAAAGAAGATGTTCTCTCGTCCTGTAGATTCTATATCAAAGCCAGAGCTCAGCTCCAGAAGCGCGCTTACCTGTCCTTCAACCTTAACTTCTCCCTCTGTGGGAAAGCATACTCCTGTAATCATTTTAAGGATTGTCGATTTTCCCGCTCCGTTACGACCGATAAGGGCGACCGCTTCACCCTTATATATTTCGAACGACATGTTCTTGACCGCTTTGTTTATCTTGTGCGGAACCGACTTGAAAAACAATGCCTTGAATCTCGCTTTGTCATTTTTATATAACTTGTATTCCTTCGTTACATTTCTGAAGGTTATTACTGCTTTTTTCTTTTTTTCTTGCATCCTTGTAACCTCCACTTCTATAAAACATCTGGGATTTCTTTGCGGAGCCTCTTAAAGGCCCACAAAGACAATATAAAGAAGGTGAAGAATGTGATGCCGAAGCATATCAGTGTGGTCGTGTCTTCAAAAAACCATTTTTTATAAATAAACGTATTCCTATATCCGCTTGCCACTACCGTTACTGGATTGAATTGCAAGATGAGTCTGATTTGGTCGTGCTTGATTTGGTTGACATCGTAAATAACTCCGGAAAGCCAGAATATAGCCGATACAACTGCTCTTACCAAGTTGAGAAAGTCCTTGCTCAGGGCAGACATCATTCCACCGAAGAAGGCCCAGATTGTAAAGAACATAAACATCATAAGCATATACACTGGAATTTGTAGGTAATAAATATCCGGCATGTATCCGAACATGGCAAATATCACTATCGTTATCGCCAGGAGAACCCAGTGTACAAAGAGCTTCGATATTGAAACATATGTCGGAATAATGGAAATTGGGAATTTCATCTTGTTAACAAGATAGCTGTATTTTCTTATACACCCAGCTCCCTGTGTTATCATGTCCGACATATAAAACCAAGGAAGCATTCCAGCAATCAGCCACAAAAAATATGGGTATCCGTTAATCGGCCTGCCTGATCTTAAACCTATGGTAAATGTGAACCAAAATACAAATACTGTCAGCATAGGCTTTACGACCGCCCAAAACCAGCCGAGGGCTGCGCCTTGGTAAGTCTTCACCAAATCCGACTTCGCCAGTTTAAATATTTGTCTTTTGAACGATATGTGTTCTTGAAATATTAATCTTAGTGTTTTCATGAGGAGTATTATACCATAAGTCCCTTTTTAAAAATGCTTTTGATGACTTTTTCTGTAGCACTTCCGTCTTCGTTATATGTGAATCTGTCAGAAAATTTCTCATATCTTTCCTTCCAGTTTTCATCATTTGTCCAAGTCTCTAATGTTTTCAGCCTTTCGAGAACCTCTTCTTGAGTTGTCGATACAGGACCCGGAAGCTCATCCAATTCCATATATAGTCCTCTTAGGCTATCCTTATAGTGATTCAAATCCGGCATATAGAAAACAATCGGTCTTTTCAGAATTGAAAAGTCGAAGAATACGCTGGAGTAATCCGTTATCAAAATGTCCGATGCTATGTACAAATCGTTAATCTCAGGATAATCGGAAACATCTATAACGAAGCCCTCCATCCCATCTTCTCGATCTTCATTGTCCTTACCTTTAATATAGTAGTGTGAGCGGTGCAGAACAACAAATCCATCTCCGAGACTTTCTCTGAGCTTAGGCAAATCCAGCCCTTCCTCAAATAGATACTCGTTGTTACTGCCCTTGCTGTCCTCCCTATATGTCGGTGCGTACAGTATAACCTTCTTATCTTCTGGAATGTTCAAAGCACTTTTAACTCTCGCAATATCGGAGTCCTCGCCATTAACCATCCCATCGTTTCTCGGATATCCTTCTTCGATAATCGCAGGCTTTCTATCCAAGATGTTGAGATTCAAAGCGGATGTCATGACTTCCGTGAAGTATGCCGATGGAGAGATTAGGTATGAATATCTCTTGACATCATCATATATGACCTTTCGCCTTGTCACCTCAGACTCCGTCGCCTCACTAATAATATCGCAACCAAGTTTTTTGAAAGGTGTTCCGTGCCAGCACTGGATATACTCCTGTTCTCTCCTTCTTTCTATCGAGCTCGGTATCCTCGTATTAACAACCCAGTATCCAGCTCTCGCATAAACCTTGTAGTATTCATCCGAGCCCCATCTTACCAAAGTCGTCCTTCCGGTTTGCTCCATCTCTTTGAAGTTATCAATCACGCTGTCCCTGAACGCCCACACAAACTTGTAGTCCTTGTAATCTTCGCTATCTATCATATATTCATAAATCGCCTTTGGGCTGTCAGCGTATTTTCTTCCCATAAAAGACTCAAAAATAATCAGGTCCTTCTCTACAGGGAGTTTGCTATATCTGGAGTATCTCATCTTTCTTTTCGTTCTAATTAAAGATGTATACAGCTTTCCCAGCAAAAGACCTTTTCTTTCGGCTTTATTAAAAAATTTTTTGACCTTTTTCTTTAATTTCATCTCTCCTCTTACTTCTATACATAAGCTCGATAATGAAAATCTCTTCTTTCGGTTTTTCATTATAGCATAATTCTCTATCTGTGATATAATGCCCTTGTGAAATTGAGATGCTTCCTTTTCCATATGGAATAAGGTTGTGTCTATTATTTTGATAGGAGTTTACATGAATCCTTTTACATCCATACCTGCTTTGCTCAAAGTCTACTTTGAAGCAAAGAAATACAATGCAAATATCCCTACTTTTAATCGTCTCCGCCAAGAAGGCAAGATTGAAGAGGAGCGTGCTTTGATCCAAAAGGAGCAGAAACGCTGGGTTGAGGCTATAAGCGCGAAGCTCGGAATAACCTACGAAATTATAGGTGAAGAGAATATTCCAAAGCAAGGGCCTATTATGATTTATTCCAACCATCAAAGTTTTGCCGACATCTTTGCAGCCCTCTACCTTATGAGGAATCATTTTCAGATTGGCTTCGTTGCCAAGGACGAGTGGCGCAAAATCAAATCTCTTGCGGATGCGATAGAGTACACCCGTTCGGTCTTCCTTGTAAGAGGAAGTGGCCGAGAGGCAATCGCTGCAATCAAGGATGCTACACAATATCTGAAAGACGGATTTTCTCTTGTAATCTATCCCGAAGGAACTCGTTCAAAATCTGGAAAGATGTCCGATTTCAAGCCGGGAGCTTTCAAGTTTGCCCAAAGAGGCAAGGTTCCTATTCTTCCGATCACCGTTGACGGCGGATACAAGATGTACGAAGAAACTGGTTCATTCCATCCGTGCCATATCAAGATTACGGTTCATCCTCTTGTGCATTTCGAGGAGATGGATAAACGCCAACAGACTCAGGCCGCAACACAGATAGAAGAAACTATCAAGAGCGCTTTGGAAAACAACTAGGCTTTATACAAGAGTTTTATACAATACTAATATAAAAGAGCAACTACCGTGAATTATCGGTACATTGCTCTTTTTTCTATTCGTCAGTTTTCTGTTTGTCGATCTGCCAATTCCACGCATCACGGCACATCTCCTGGAGATTTCTCTTAGACTTCCAACCGAGGACTTCTCTTGCCTTGGTCGGATCAGCCCAGATATCCTGAACGTCGCCTTCACGTCTTTTCCCGAACTCGTAGTTAATCGATTTGTCGCAAGCTTCACTGAAGGCTTTCACGATATCCAGAACCGAATATGGCATCCCCGTTCCGAGATTGAATATCTCGACTCCTTTATTGCTTTGTGTATATTCAGCCGCTTTGATATGGCCGTCAGCCAAATCCATGACGTGAATATAGTCTCTTCTGCAGGTTCCGTCTGGTGTATCGTAGTCGCTACCGAAGATGGTCAAATATTCTATCTCTCCTGAAGCTACCTTCGATATATATGGGATCAGATTATTCGCATTTCCCTTAGGATTTTCGCCTATCAGCCCACTTTCATGTGCGCCTATAGGATTGAAATATCTCAGTATTACTGCAGAAAATTTCTCATCCTGCCTGGCAAAATCTTCTATGATCTGTTCCTGCATGGATTTTGTCCATCCATATGGACTGGAACACTTTCCACGGGGCATGTTCTCTACAAAGGGAGGCACATTATCATCTCCGTAGACAGTTGCTGAACTTGAGAATACGAGCCTTTTGATTCCTGCATGCTTCATACATTCGAGGATTGTGAGGGTTGTGACTATATTGTTTCGGTAATATTTCAAAGGTTCTCTCACAGATTCTCCGACGGATTTAAAGCCTGCCAGATGAATTATGCAATCGGGAGTTTCTGCTTCCAGTACTTTCAACAAAGCGTCCCTGTCGGCTACATCAATATCGTAAAAAGAGGGTTTTACTCCTGTGATTTTCTCTATCCCGTCAATTGCATCCGGATAGCTGTTGCTCAGATTATCCGCAATAGAAACCCGATGCCTTTCCTCTATCAGGGAAACGGCAATGTGCGAACCGATATAGCCTGCACCACCAGTGAGTAAAATCCTCATTTTGCTTGCCGGTCTACATCTGTTCTGAATCAAGAACGATGGTAAAAGGTCCGTCATTTACCAGCTCGACCTTCATGTCTTCTCCGAAGATTCCTCTTTCGACAACTTCAACCTGGCTGCGACATCTTTCAATAATGTACTCGTACAATGCGCTCGCTTTGTCCGGAGAACCTGCTTCTATGAAAGAAGGTCTGTTTCCTTTTTTGCAATTTGCGTACAAAGTGAATTGGGATATCAGGAGCATCTGCCCGTTGACATCTGCAAGGCTCAAATTCGTCTTCCCATTCTCGTCCTCGTTGATTCTGAGCTTGACCATTTTGTCGACCATCTTGTCAGCGATAGCTTCGTCGTCCGAATCACTGACTCCGATCAGAACCATGTAGCCCCTGTCGATTTTTCCGATAACTTCATCTCTTACCGTTACCGAAGCCCTGCTTACTCTTTGAATTATAAATTTCATATTCTTTTATCCTTATTTTATTGTCAGTTGCTCATTTCCATCATTTCCGATGTTCGAGCCCTTTTCTTTCTTGGTCTTTTTTGCATCGATCATGCTCTCTTCATCGATTACTTTTGCAAATGAGACAATGCGGTTATTCTTGTCGACCCTCATGATTTTGACGCCCTGAGTTGTTCGACCCGATTGGCTGACATCGTTAGCTTTAACTCTTATTATTACACCGTCGGAATTTATAACCATAATCTCGTCTTCATCGCTGACCATTGTCGCTCCGACAAGGAGGCCTGTTCTTTCGAACTTCGTTCTGTCATATGTCGCAACTCCCTTGCCACCACGAGCCTGTAGTCTGTACTCTTCAAGAGGTGTTCTCTTTCCATATCCCTTCTCGGTGATAACAAGCATCTTTCTGGACTGGTCTATGTCGAGATTCATGGAGACAACTTCGTCATCCTTCTCGAGCAGAATCGCCCTGACTCCTCCAGCATTTCTTCCCATAGGCCTTACATCGTCTTCGGAGAAAGCAATCGCTTTGCCCTGTCTTGTTACAACGATTATATTCTCTTTGCCGTTTGCTGGTGCTACTGCGATAAGCTTATCGCCATCTTTCAAAGTAATCGCAATCAGTCCCGTCTTGCGGTTTGTATCGAACTCTGAAAGCGGAGTCTTCTTAATCGTTCCCTTCTTTGTCACCATTACAAGACAATCGTCGGTTGCGAACTCCTTAATCGGAATAACTGCCGTTACCTTTTCCGAGCTGTTGAGGTGGAGGAAGTTGATTACCGGTGTGCCCTTTGCCGTTCTAGACGCTTCAGGAATTTCGTAAGCCTTGATCTTGTAAACTCTTCCCATGTCTGTGAAGAACATCAGATAATCGTGGGTGCTTGTGATGATCAGGTCGCGAACAAAGTCGCTATCTCTTGTGGTAAGTCCGACTATTCCTTTTCCTCCTCTACGTTGTGCTTTGTACGTATCGGCAGGTACTCTCTTGATATATCCGAGGTGGGTAAGTGTAACTGCTACATCTTCCTCGTCGATTAATGCCTCTTCATCAAGCTCACCTTCGTCAGCAATGATATTTGTTCTTCTCGAATCTCCCCATTTGTTCTTGATCTCGAGAAGCTCGTCCTTGATTACTCCCATCAGGAGATGTTCGTCGGCGAGAATTTTCTTGAAGTATGCAATCTTCTTCTGAAGCTCGTCATACTCGGACTGGATCTTTTCTCTCTCAAGACCTTGGAGTTTGGCCAGTCTCATGTCGAGTATAGCCTGTGCCTGAATTCCGGATAGGCCGAATCTTATCATCAGCTTTTCCTTGGCGTCGCTGTATGCACTTCTGATAGTCTTGATAACTTCATCGATATTATCGAGAGCAATTATAAGACCTTCCAATATGTGTGCCCTTGCCTCAGCTTTAGCCAAGTCGAATTTAGTTCTTCTTGTTACTACAATTTTCTGATGCTTGAGGTACTCGGTGAGGATTTCTCTGAGATTGAGAATCTTCGGTTCACCGCCTACAAGTGCGAGCATAATCATTGAAAATGTCGACTGTAAGGCTGTGTGTTTGTACAAGCGGTTCAGAATAATATTAGGGTTTACGTCTTTTTTGAGTTCTACGACGATACGCATTCCCTCTCGGTTCGACTCATCTCGTATTGCGGATATTCCTTCGACTCTTTTTGCCTTGACAAGGTCAGCCATCGACTCGATGAGTCTCGCTTTGTTCACCTGGAAAGGAATCTCCGTGATTACGATTTTTGTCTTACCTTTTGACGATTCTTCTATATTGCATACGGCTCTGACCTTCACTCTTCCAGTTCCGGTTCTGTAAGCCTCTTTCGCTGCGTTCTTGCCCAGAATAGTAGCTCCTGTAGGGAAATCCGGTCCTTTGATTATCTTGATCAGATCTTCGACATCGCTTTCTGGCTCGTCGATTAGGCGCACGCAGGCATCTATGGTTTCGCTCAAATTGTGTGGAGGTATAGATGTTGCCATTCCGACAGCTATACCGTTTGATCCGTTTATCAGAAGGTTCGGAACCCTTGAAGGTAGTACTTCTGGCTCCTGTTCTTCCCCGTCGAAGTTGTCCATGAAGTCTACAGTATCTTTTTCGATATCCCTCAGCATCTGCAATGAGAAAGGCGACATCCTTGCCTCTGTATAACGCATAGCCGCTGCACCGTCTCCGTCAACTGAACCGAAGTTCCCGTGTCCGTCAACGAGCGGATATCTCGTACTGAAGTCCTGTGCAAGTTTTACCATAGCATCGTAGATCGAGCTGTCACCGTGAGGGTGATATTTACCCATTACTTCTCCGACTATTCTTGCGGATTTTTTGTGTGGTTTATCAGGCGTGGTTCCAAGTTGCTGCATTCCGTACAAAATTCTTCTATGTACAGGCTTGAGACCGTCTCTTACGTCCGGCAGAGCACGCCCGACGATTACGCTCATCGCGTAATCTATATACGACGTTTTCATTTCGTCGTATATTTCTTGTTCTATAATTGTGCTGTTATCCAATAAATCTGCCATTTTGTCTTCCTTACTATTATTAAATGTCGAGGTTTCTTACATATTTTGCGTTTTCTTCGATAAAGGATTTTCTAGGTGGAACCTTGTCGCCCATTAGGGTTGTAAATATTTCATCCGCTGCCTGTGCATCTTCCACTGTTATCCTAACCAATGTACGTTTGTTGTAGTCCATAGTTGTATCCCAGAGCTGATTGAAGTCCATCTCTCCAAGACCCTTGTAACGCTGTATTTCTATCTTTGCATTTGGATTTCCTGCCTTCTGTTCTGCCAGCAGTTCTTCCTGTTCAGCATCTGAATATGTGTACCACTCCTTCTTTCCCTGTTTAACTCTGAAAAGAGGTGGCTGTGCCGCATAAATATATCCGCCCTCAACCAAAGGTTTCATATATCTGAAGAAAAATGTCAGTAGCAACGTTCTTATATGAGCACCGTCGACATCGGCATCTGTCATGATGATTATCTTATGATACCTAAGTTTGTTGATATCGAATTCGCGCCCGAAGTTACATCCGAAAGCGGTTATCATGTTCTTGATTTCTTCGGAAGCGAGAACCTTGTCAGATCTTGCCTTCTCTACATTCAGGATTTTACCTCTGAGCGGGAGAATAGCCTGTCTTCTTCTGTCTCTTCCCTGCTTAGCGCTTCCACCTGCGGAATCTCCCTCTACCAGGAAGATTTCTGAAAGTGCAGGATCCTTCTCTGAGCAGTCTGCCAGTTTGCCTGGCAGAGATGTTGTTTCAAGAGCCGATGTCTGCCTTGTGATTTCTCTCGCCCTCTTTGCCGCCTCACGAGCTCTCTGAGCTGTACGGCATTTCTTCATTATTTCTTCCGCCTGTTTAGGCTCTT
>CAYFWG010000003.1:0-527 GCA_964346775.1 uncultured Mogibacterium sp. | reverse complement strand
GTGAGCTGCTCAACTGTATTTGTTTCAACAAAGCCCTTGATTTCGGAGTTGCCGAGTTTTGCCTTGGTCTGTCCTTCGAATTGAGGAGATGTCAATTTGACAGATACGATTGCGGTCAAACCCTCTCTAACGTCTTCCCCGCTGAAAGAATCGTCATTCTCTTTGATGAACTTGTTCTTTTTTGCGTAGTCGTTAATTGCTCTTGTCAAAGCCGACTTGAGTCCCGTCTCGTGGAATCCGCCCTCATTGGTATGGATATTATTTGCATAAGAAAGAATGAGCTCGCTGTATCTGTCGGTATACTGCAAAGCGACCTCAACTTCGTATCCCTTTTTCTTCGTCTCGTAGTAGAAAATCGTACGATTAATAGGATCCTTATTCTTATTCAGGTATGCTATGAATTCTTTAATTCCGCCCTCATAGTGAAAACGGTCTTTTCTATGAGGCGATACTCTCTTGTCTTCCAGTGAAATCGAAAGCCCCTTGCTAAGGAATGCCATCTCCCTAAGTCTTCTCTGGAGGATTTC
>CAYFWG010000002.1:19739-20510 GCA_964346775.1 uncultured Mogibacterium sp. | reverse complement strand
TATTCAAATGCTGAAGAATGCCAGCATGAATCTTAGTGACTCGATCGATTTACTTCAAAGCGGGGAATCTATTGAAATTGCAGAGCTTTCTGCACACTATGCATATGATTCACTCGGTAAGATCATCGGAGAAGAAGTTGGAGATGAGATACTGAATAAGGTATTCAGCAAATTCTGTCTGGGAAAATAAATATAATGGAAAAAGAATTCGAAATAATTGTTATAGGAGCAGGTCATGCCGGCTGTGAAGCCGGCCTTATTGCTGCAAGAATGAATAAAAAGACGGCTATGTTCTGTACGGATATTGAATCTGTAGCGATGATGCCTTGTAATCCTTCAATTGGAGGAACGGGAAAAGGTCATCTCGTTAGAGAAATCGATGCACTCGGTGGAGAAATGGGAATCAATACCGATAAAACTCTTATACAATCCAAGATGTTAAATACATCTAAGGGACCTGCAGTACATTCACTTAGAGTTCAGGCAGATAAAAAATCTTATCATGAAGAAATGCTCAAAACAGTCTTAGATCAAGATAATTTAGACCTCATAGTTGAAGAGGTTGTGGAATTAATATTTGAAAGAAATTTAAATATTAATCATAATAATATATATATACCTTTAAAAAAGGGTATTAATAATGTTCATGGAGAGACAATACTTATGGAAGAAGTTAGTGAACCTGTAAATTTAAAGAATTCTATAACTATACCCAAAGAATTAATCAAAACAGAATTAGTAATCAGAAATCGTAAAGAAGGCGATAGGATG
>CAYFWG010000002.1:14739-19729 GCA_964346775.1 uncultured Mogibacterium sp. | reverse complement strand
GTTAAAACAATAGATGGTGTTATTTATAAAGCATCAGAAGTAATTATTTGTACCGGAACTTTTCTAGGCGGAAAGATTTTTATAGGTGATGTTGTTAAATCATCAGGTCCTGCAGAAATGAAGCCAGCCAATAAACTCGGAGAAAGCTTGAAAGAGATAGGATTTGACATAAGAAGATTCAAAACAGGAACTCCTGCGAGAATGTTAAGTCAGACTATCAATTATGACAAGATGAAGGAGCAGAAAGGTGATGATTATATCGTTCCTTTCAGCTTTATGAATGAGGATAAGGTATTTGATATAGACCAGATTTCATGTTGGTTATCTTATACAAATGAGGAAACTCATAGAATCATTCTTGATAATATTGAAAAATCAGCAATGTATTCGGGAAATATAGTAGGTGTAGGCGCAAGATACTGTCCGTCAATTGAGGACAAAGTTTTTCGATTCAAAGACAGAAATAGACATCAGCTGTTTGTAGAACCAGAAGGAAGAGATACCGACTGGACTTATATTCAAGGAATGAGTTCAAGTCTACCTATAGATGTACAGAAACAGTTCTATTCTTCTATTCCGGGATTGGAAAATGCGGAAATTATCAAACCTGCATATGCGATAGAATATGATTGTATAGATCCGATAACTCTCAAACCAAGCCTTGAGAGCATGGATGTTGAAGATTTGTTTTGTGCTGGGCAATTTAATGGAAGCTCTGGATATGAGGAGGCAGCAGCCCAAGGTCTTCTTGCTGGGATAAATGCTGTAAGAAAACTCGATAACAATGAGCCTTTAATACTCGGAAGGGATCAAGCATATATAGGTGTCCTCATAGATGATCTGGTAACAAAGGGTACTAATGAGCCATACAGAATGATGACATCAAGAGCTGAATATAGGCTTTTGCTTAGACAGGATAATGCCGATAGAAGACTTACAGAAATAGGTTATGAATATGGATCTGTTTCTGAAGAAAGATATCAAAGATATATAGATAAGAAAAAAAGAGTCGATGCAGAAATTAAAAGACTAAAGAAGGCAAAGACTGATATTGAATTACTAAGAAAATTTCTTATTAAGTATGAGTGCGATAATGTCTTAAATGATGAAAACAAAGAGATTATAGAAAGAAAAAGAAGTAATATCGAAGAGATGGATAATCTTTCGTTCGCAGAAATTCTTACAAGACCTAATATTAAATATAAAGACTTAGTAGAAATAGACGACAATATGCCAGATCTTAATCAGAATGAAAAAGCTATAGTAGAAGTCATGATTAAATATAGCGGATATATAGATAAACAGCGAAATGAAGTTGATAAACTTCACAAACTGGAAAGCAAGAAGCTGAACGACAGCATCGATTATAACTCTTTTGGTGGCCTGAGAATTGAAGCAAGACAAAAGCTTACACAGATTAAACCGCTAACTATAGGACAAGCCAGCAGGATATCTGGAGTTTCTCCTGCCGACATAAATGTATTGCTTGTTTATTTAGAAAAAGAAAGAAGAAGAAAACCTAATTAATATGATAATTGATAATCTAATAGAAAAATACGGGAAGAATAAAGTCGAGGATATGCTGAACTATCTTGATTTAATTCTGGAAAGAAACAACTATATCAATCTTACAGCAGTAAGAGATAGGGATGAAGCTATATCAAAACATTTAGTTGATTCTCTTACAATTACAGATTTAGAGGAATATATCGATGCGAAGAAAATAATTGATATAGGAACTGGAGCAGGCTTTCCGGGAATTCCGCTCGCAATTGTTAATCCCGAAAAAGAAATAGTTCTTCTCGACTCCACTTTAAAAAGACTTAAGGTTATCGATGAGTTTGCTGAAGAAATCGGTATTCAAAATACAGTAACGGTTCATGCAAGAGCTGAAGAGGTTGCGAAGAAAGAAGGATTCGGAGAGTCTTTTGATTTGTGTGTATCGAGGGCAGTTGCAAACTTAAACAAACTTTCGGAGTGGTGCTTACCTTTTGTTTCTAAGGGAGGCTCCTTTGTAGCATATAAAGGGGAGAATTATCAAGAAGAGATAAAAGAAGCCGAGAATACGATAAGAAAGCTGGGAGGAAAAGTAGATAGAATTGTTTCTTTACCAGAAGATGACGATTCAATTTCAGGACACGTTCTAATAGTAATAAGAAAAATTAAATAAAAAGTTTCACGTGAAACAAAATCGACAATGTTTCACGTGAAACAATAAGACACAACATCTTGTGGCTTCATTTCGATGAGGCACAAGATGTTTTTTGAACATATTTTAAGCCATAAAACTCACAGAAATTACACAGTAAAACCCTTCAAAAAGTGGATAAAGCTTGCTTTGATGAAGTATAATGATGAGAAGTGTTCAATCGGGCAGTGTTCCCAAGGAGGTATTGCATGAGTAAAGCTATTGCTATTTTTAATCAAAAGGGCGGAGTCGGAAAAACCACGACCAACATCAATCTTGCAGCCTGTCTTGCTAATAGAGGCAAGAAGGTTCTTATGGTAGATATTGATCCTCAAGGTAATACGACGAGCGGAATAGGTATAAGAAAAAGAAAGCTCAAGGTCACTCTTTATGATGCCCTTATTGACAGTACGCTTGATGTCAATAAAGTAATACTTCCAACGAACACAGAAAATCTCTTCTTATTACCCGCAAGTGTCGACTTGGCAGGTGCAGAGGTTGAATTAGCAACGCTTGAGGGAAGAGAAAGAAAGCTTAAGAGAATAATCGATGAGGTAAAACACAAGTTCGACTATATTCTGGTCGACTGCCCTCCTTCGCTTGGAATTCTAACGCTAAACTCCCTAACGGCGGTAGACAGTGTTTTAATTCCTATTCAGTGCGAATTCTATGCACTCGAGGGAGTAAGCCAGCTTATAAGTACGATAGAGATGGTCAGAAAGAGACTTAACCCTAATCTTTACATAGACGGGGTAATTCTCAGTATGTTTGACGGAAGAACGAATTTATCTCAGGCGGTAGTAGAAGACGTGCGAAACTTCTTCGGAAAGGCTATGTACAATACAATAATTCCGAGGAATGTCAGGCTTGCGGAAGCTCCGAGCTATGGAGTTCCGATTTTAACATATGATCCGACAGCTCCGGGTGCAAAGGCATACCAGGAGTTCACCAAGGAGTTTTTAGCTAGAGAAAAGAAGAGAAAGAGCGGAAAATAGAAATGGCAAGAAAAGCTGGACTTGGACGAGGCCTCGATGCGCTATTCGCTGACGCAGCACCTGTAAGCGAGGACGAATACCTTAATAACAACGAAGAGGAAATCCTAGAGGAAGCGACGGCTGCAAAAGAGCTAAAGCCGGTCAAATCCGGAGAAAAGAAAAAGAAGAAAGTCTCTTCAGACGAAATCTCGGAAAATGATAGAGTATGGTATATCGACATTAACGATATCAAGCCTAACAGTGCACAGCCGAGAATGCATTTCGATGAGAACAAACTCAACGACCTCGCTGAATCGATTAGGATCAACGGAGTTATACAACCTCTGATAGTTCGTAAGGGTAAAAACGGATATGAACTCGTTGCTGGTGAAAGAAGATGGAGGGCATCGAGACTTGCGAAGATCAAGAAAGTACCATGCATAATAAGGGACTTTGACGACAAACAAAACGCTATAGTTGCAATTATCGAGAATATGCAAAGAGAAGACCTGAATCCTATAGAAGAAGCGATAGGACTTCGTTCGATGACGGAAAAATTTGGATTTACACAGGAGCAAATTTCGTCGTCTCTCGGTAAAAGTCGTACATATATAACAAACAGCATAAGGCTTCTGAAGCTTCCTGAGGACATACAAGGGTATGTATCAAGCGGACAAATGTCCGCAGCACACGGAAGAACTATTATCAATGTAGGCAATTCCGATAAGCAGAGAGAAATAGCAGACAAAATTATAAAGAACGATTTGTCGGTAAGAGCTACAGAAAAACTCGCAGAGAAAGTAAAGGACGAACTTAGGCCTGACAGAAAGAAAAGAAGAAGAAAGGACAACGCTTCCAAGAAAACGGAGGTATTGGCAGTTGAAGCTGAGCTAAGAGGTTTGCTCGGCACCAACGTGAATATAGTTAACGAAGAAGATAAGGGAAGAATAGAAATAGAATATTACAGTATTGAGGAATTAAACAGACTCATAGAGTTCCTGAGAGACGCAGTCAAGTAAGGACAGTCAAAGAGGTTAAAAAT
The DNA here is from genome assembly GCA_964346775.1 of uncultured Mogibacterium sp. Classification (GTDB taxonomy): domain Bacteria; phylum Bacillota; class Clostridia; order Peptostreptococcales; family Anaerovoracaceae; genus Crickella. The sequence goes on along the minus strand of CAYFWG010000002.1, from coordinate 15,525 downwards.
GGACACAAATTATGTAAGTCAGATTCCGTTACCGGCGTGTGTCGTAGGAAAAGACAACATTATCAAAACTGCAAACCACCTCATGAAGAACGTAATCGTATACGAGGACATTGAGGGAACAAACTTTTTTGCTCTAACGGGCATAAGAAGAGAAGTTTTGATGAAAACTAATGAAGAGGAGACCTTCATTACCAGGAACGATCGGACTTTCAAGATACAGATTAATGAAGGAGCCGATATAGAAGAAGATATAGTTGTTTTCTTCGAAGAAATAACGGCCGAAGAAACACTTCAGAAAAAGCTGGAAAGCGACAAAAAAGTTATCATATTTATAAATATCGACAATTATGACGCTTTAATTTCAAGCTCTACAGAAGATAGCAGGAGAATCGTTCCTTCCCAGATTGAGGGGATAGTACGAAAATGGGGAGATGTCTTCGACGCCCCCGTTCTCAGAATCGACGACGACCGCTATGTAATGTACACGAACAACGGAAGTCTCGACAAGATGGTTGAAGAAAACTTCAGCGTTTTGGACGAGGTAAGAAAGATTGAAGGACAGATAGATTTCCCCGTTTCGATAAGTCTTGGAGTAGGTGCTTCTGAAATATCCATGGTAGAATCCATGACTCTTGCCGAATCAGCTTTGGAGCTCGCTCTTGGAAGAGGCGGAGACCAGGCGGTATATAAGAACGACGAGAGAACGAAGTACTACGGAGGAACTCTACAAACTCTGGAGAAAAACAACAGAGGAAAATCAAGGGTTATAGCCCACGCGATGAAAGC
>CAYFWG010000002.1:14322-14729 GCA_964346775.1 uncultured Mogibacterium sp. | reverse complement strand
GGCAATTGGAGCATATTGCATCTGCAGACAGCTTGGGGTAGAGGCTCATATCGTAATAGATAAATACAACGACGCGCTCGAAACGATATATAAACAGGCGGAAGATATCGGAGCATACGACATTATCAAGTCGGACAAAGCTCTTAGAATGATAACTCCAAACACCCTGCTGATAATCGTAGACGTCAACAGACCAGGGTTAGTTGAAAGCAGAGAAGTCCTTGATGCGAGCTCTAATATTGTGATTATAGATCACCATAGGCTCACAGACGACTCTATAGAAAATGCGACAGTTGCATATATCGAATCTTATGCATCTTCGGCAAGCGAGCTGATGGCAGAGCTTTTGCAGCATTTTTCGCCAAGAAGATTTATAAGTAAGTTCGAAGCGGAAGCCATGCTTGCAG
>CAYFWG010000002.1:0-14312 GCA_964346775.1 uncultured Mogibacterium sp. | reverse complement strand
GGAATAATGGTCGACTCCAACAACTTCTCAGGACGGACGGGAGTTAGGACCTTTGAAGCTGCAGCCTGGCTCAAAAGAGCTGGCGTAGATACGACCGAGGTAAAGCGATTCTTCCAGATGGAAAAAGAAGACTTCACGACTAAGGCAGATGCCATAGCGAGAGCGGAATTTACCGACGACGGACTTGCCTATGCTTCAACGAGAAATCATACAGGAAGCACACAGGTAATAAATGCACAGATTGCAGACGAACTTCTAATGGTAAAAGGCGTTCAGGCGACATTTGTTCTTGGAACCGACGAAACGGGCAAAGTCTTGATAAGCGCCAGATCCATCGGAGCGATCAACGTACAGACTTTGATGGAGAAGTTCAATGGCGGAGGCCATTTCTCCTCTGCAGGAGCGCAAGTACAGGACGATCTTGAGAATGTAGAGAAGAAATTGAAGCAATTCGTCAAAGAGTATCAACACAAGGAAAGCAACGATCAACAAGAAAGATAAAACAATAGATATATAACTATAAAGACAAAACGATAAATATAAATCAATAAATATACTTTGAAAAAGAGAAGAGGATAGATATGGAAGTAATCTTAAAAAAAGACGTTAAGGGAACAGGAAAAGAAGGAGATGTTGTTAAGGTTAGCCCAGGATATGGCCGAAACAAGCTAATTCCAAGCGGTGTAGCGATAGAAGCAACTGAAGCTAATAAGAGGGCGTTGAAAAGAGAGAAGGATAATCTCGCGAAAAAGAATGCCGAAGAAAAAGCAGCAGCTGAGAAATTGGCAAATAGCCTAAAATCCAAAACTATAACAGTAAAGACAAAGGTCGGAGAAAACGGAAAACTTTTCGGCTCGATAACATCTATGGATATAGCAGATGCGATAAATTCTCAAACAGAGCACGAAATCGATAGGAAGAAGATCGTATTGAACAAACCGATTAAAGAGGTCGGTTTGGCGGAAGTTGAAATTAAACTTTACCCTGAAGTGACTGCTTTGGTTAAGATTAAAATCGAAGGCGGCAAGTAGGTTCGGAGAAGATATGAACGAAGAGAAGAATACTAATACACTTATTCCACCTGAAGATATTGAGGCGGAAAAAGCTGTTCTGGGTGCGATGCTCAAAAATGGGGATGCAAGAGCTGATGTCAGCGGTATATTGAGGGAGGAAGACTTTTACCTCACCGAGCACCGCGAGATATACAAGACGATTATCGACATGGAGCACAAGGGCGTAGGAATAGACATCATGACAGTGTTTTCCGAGCTCAAACGCCGTAAAACAGTCGAGATGGTTGGAGGGCTGACCTATTTGAGCCGTCTTATCGACGAAACCATAGTCGTTTCAAATGCAAAGTTTTATGCGAGAAACGTGGCTGACAAATCCAAGATGAGGCAGCTGATTGCAGAGGCGGACAGAATAAAAGAAGCGGCATATTCCAACGAGCTTCCACCTGAAGATATCCTAGATAATGCAGAGCAAAGTATTCTCGAAATTGCACACAAGGCACAGAGAAGCAACTATACGGACATAAACGAGATTCTTGTTGAAAACATACAGGAAATACAGAAGCTGGAAGAGAATAAAGGAACCATACAGGGAATTCCGACAGGATTTAAGAAGGTCGATGAAATTCTTGGTGGATTCCAAAGAACCGACCTTATCATTCTTGCGGCAAGACCGGGAGTCGGGAAAACCGCGTGGGCGCTTAATATTGCAGAGAATGCGGCTTCAACGGGAAGTAAGATAATCGTATTCAGTCTCGAGATGGCAAATACACAGCTCGGCCAGAGACTTTTGTCCATGACAGCAAATGTTCCACTCGAGAATATTCGAAACGGAAATATCTCTGCGGAAGACTGGGAAAGTTTGAGCGAGGCACAGGATAGTTTTTACGGGACAGACCTCGTAGTCGATGAAACATCCGTAATTACGCCTATCGAAATGAAAAACAAGTGCCGCAGGTTCAAGCAGGAGAGAGGCGGCCTGGATCTTGTAATAATCGACTACCTCCAGCTGATGAGCATGGGCGGTTACCGAATAGAGCAAAGAGAAAAAGAAATATCGGCAATTACCAGGTCGATCAAGATAATGGCAAAAGAACTCGGATGTGCTGTCATTCTACTGTCTCAGCTTTCCAGAGGACCTGAGCAAAGAGGCGGAGACCACATGCCTAAGCTCTCCGACCTGAGAGACTCGGGAGCAATCGAGCAGGACGCGGACATCGTTATATTCCTCAAGAGAGCGGATTATTATGAGAGCGAAACCGATCCTGCAAATATCGATGCGAACACAGGACTCACATGTCAGGTCAATATAGCGAAGCATAGGAACGGACCAACTGGAATTGCAACGCTTGCATGGATACCGAGATACACAAAATTTGCAAATCTTGCAGCGGGATACGAGGAGTAAAATACATGGCAAAAGCCAAGATGAGAATTTCTAAAGAAAAGGATATCTTCCTGAGCACGACGAAGGTGGAGAATCTTTTCATTAACGAGTTTCTCCCTAATGCACCGGGAGACTATGTTAAAGTTTTTCTTTTTGGCCTTATGTATGCCCAATACAACCAGGAAGTCGACAGTGGGGGAATGGCAAGAGCGCTGGGCCTATCCAATGATGATATACTGAAAGCTTGGAAATATTGGTCTGATGTAGGAGTCGTTGTTATTACCGAAAGAGAGGAAAAAGAATCCTACGATATAGAGTATGTGAGACAAATCGACAATTTATATGCAAGAAGAGCGAAGGCGCCAGCGAAAGTTGAGGTCGATGTGGAAGAACGGAATTCTGAAGAGGAAGAAACCGGCTCCGAACTTATCGAGAAATTAGTCAACAAGCAGATCAAATACATATTCGACAAGTACCAGATGAAAACGGGTAGGATAATAACTCGGAAAGAGACGGATAAGCTGTCCGATGCGATAAAGGTATATGGCATTACGCCGGATGTTCTCGCTTATGCGATAGACTATTCTGCCGATATTGAGAAATATAGCGTCGACTACATCTTCCAGGTAGCACTTAGGTGGACGAAAGAAGGATGCAAGGATATCAGTCAAGTTAAAGAACATCTCGACAGATATAGCAGGCGCAACGCCGATTATGGAACGATATTTAAGACAATGGGCTTTAACAGGTTACCGAGTCCAGCAGACAAAGAGCTTATGGGCAGATGGTTTGATGAGATGGGCTTTACTCTCAAAGACGTTCTTGAAGCTTGCAAGGCGGCTGCGGGTCTTAGGGATCCAAACCTCAAATACGTGAACAAAGTACTTGAGAACAAAATGCTCGAGAAGGGTGGCATTAATACTTCAACCGCACAAAACCCTCCATTTGCAAACCAGAGGACGACTTATAGAAGCAAGCAGGCTGCCGAGGCTGAGAATCAAGGTCCTCAGGCAAAGGTGAGCAAAAAAGTCCTTAGAGACTATTATGAGAATCTAAGAAACGAAGCAACCAAGCACGCTGATGCAAGGGTAGATGAGGTGTGTGCTGGTGTTCCCGAAATGAGAGATGTGTTCTCTATGGAAAATGAATTTACGCGAGAACTGATGAGCCTTCAAATGAGCAGAGAAGGCAGGGAAAAAAGACAGGAGCTGAGAGACAAAAGAAGACAGCTCGAAGAAACGAAGAAAGATCTTCTGATTTCAAACGGATATCCAGGAGATTATCTCGAAGAAAAATATAGATGTGAGATCTGTAAGGATACAGGATTTACAGACGAAGGAAGAGTATGCACTTGCAGTGAAAAGCGTGCAGAAGAGGCTTATAGATGGATTCAAGAGAGAAACAGGTAAATACAACAGCAGAAGAACAGAATACAAAGATTCAGGAGGCAACCCAAGAAAGCAAGCCTGTTGAGGTATATGTTGAAAGAGGCGAAACGACTCAAGAAGACTTTGATCAGGATTTGATGAAAGAGGCAGCCGCTGTCTACGCCAGATATCTCAAAGAGAAGGGCCTTGAACCAGGGGCAGCTACATTTGTCGACCCTGAACAACTTAGCGTAAAACTCGAGGCAGAGACTCAAAAGGACCCCGCTCAGACTGATAAAGCAAAAGAAACAGATAACAAGGAAGTAACTGAAAAAGTAGAGCAGACTGAAATAACAGAGCAGCCAGAAAAAGCGGAGCAACCAACAAAAAAGGAAAAGAAGAAGAAAGAAAAGAAAGAAAAGAAAGAAAAGAAGAAAGACAAGCCCGTAAAAGAAAAAAAGAGCAAGAAATCAAAGAAGACAAAAAAAGCAGGTAATCACAAAGGAAGAGATTATTCGCTTGAAAATATACTAAGTGCACCGATCGACATGTTCGACCGCTTGCAAGGCAAGGTCGGAGTTGTTGCAAGCAATATGGTGAGAGATTTTATTACAGAATCTCACAATATTGTTTCGATATATAAGCATTCGAAGAGGGTTATAGCCAGAGGCGTTTTGATCATGGTACTTGTCAGTGCCTTTATTCTCGTGCTATTTGATAAATATACGGTATATGAATATGCATATAATGGCAAAGTTCTCGGATATGTAGACGATCAGGAAGAGGTTACAGATGTTCTTGATGTTACCGGGGAGAAGATGTCCGAACTCAAAGGAAATAAAGAAAAAGTCAAGTTCGAGGCTCAGGACAATATAACTTTCAGCCTTGTAGATGCTAAGGACAAAAGTACCGATAATTCTGACGCCGCTGTAAACAAGCTGGTGTATATGACGGATATCGAAACCGAGGCCTTCGGAATTTACGACGGAGACAAGCTTGTTACGATCGTTGAAAGTAGAGGAGCGGCAGAGAAAGTATTAGATCAGTCGATGGCTATCCTCAGCACACCTGATAAGGGAATGGAGCTGGTTTCGGCAGAGTTCACCAATACCCTCGATATACAGCCGATTAACGTTCTGCTTTCTAGCGTACAGAGCAACAACAGAGCCGTTACCCAGATGGTAAAGGGTGGAAATGTCGAGTTCTATCACATTGTGGAAGAAGGAGAGACTTTGGGAAGCCTCGAAAAGACTTTCGGAGTCAGTGCGGCAAATATATATGACGGCGATAATAAGAAGGTTGTCACAACCCTCGAGCAGGGCGACAAGATTTGCGTAAGAAAAGAAGTAGAGCCTATCAGCGCCAAGATGGTTGAAGAAGGTAAAATGAGAGAGACGGTAGAATTCAAAACCGTCAAGAAGAACTCCAAGGATTACTACAAAGGCGATACCCACATCCAGCAGGAAGGTGTGGACGGAATACAGATATTTGAGGGAACTGTGACCAAGGTTGGCGGAGAAGTAACGGATAGAAAGACCGACAACATCGAGGTTATCAGGAAGAAGAAGGATAAGGTTATCCTTATAGGTACAGCCGAAAGACCTAAGACGGCTCCGACGGGAACCTTTATAGTACCACCGGCAACATTCGTAATTTCATCGTACTTTGGACCGAGATGGGGAAGAATGCATACAGGAATCGACATGGCAGCCGCTACCGGAACACCTATATATGCGAGCGATGGCGGAACAGTTGTCAGAGCGGAATACTATGGAGGTTACGGACTCTGCATCGATATTGACCATGGAAACGGCAAATCGACAAGATACGGACACTGTAATGAACTCTTTGTACACGCTGGTGACAAAGTATATCAGGGACAACATATCGCCGCGATGGGAAATACCGGCCGAAGCTTTGGATCCCACCTGCACTTTGAGATAAGGGTAAACGGCACACCTGTAAATCCATTACCGATACTCGGATTGTAGACAAAGAGAGACTTAAATTGACAAGCGGAAATAGAAGAAACAAAGGAATAAAAAGCGAGGGACTGGCTGCAAGAATGGCAGAGAAAAAGGAAACCGCGAGAAAAAAGCGCAAAAAATGGGTAATAATTATTTTGTGCGCCCTCCTCTTCTTCGGCTTCCTATACGGAAGAAACATAATCAAGCTTAAGGCGCAAAACGCAGCTCTGCGCAAACAACAGGAAGAGCTTATTGCGGAAAGAAACGAAAACAAGAAGAAGCTCAAAAATATCAACAGCAAAGAATTTATCAAAGAAGAAGCAAGGCGGCAGCTAAGGCTTCTGAATCCGGGTGAGATTATGTTTTTGTTCAAGGAAGCAGAAGATAAAGGCGATAAAACAGGCGGAGACGAATAATGGCAAAACCTCTTAAGAAGCTTATTGTTTACCAGGCTGTAGTAGTTGAGGGAAGAGATGATGTCGACAAGGTTTCACGCGCCTGCGACGCTCTGATAATACCGACACACGGCTTCGGCATAACAGCAGAAACATGGTCGGTGATCGACAAGGCGTACAAAGAAAAGGGCTTAATTATACTCACCGATCCTGACTATTCTGGAGAAGAGATAAGAAGAAAGCTGACGGAAAGATTCCCAGATGCGATACAGGCGTATGTTCAAAGAGAAGACGCCCTTGCAGGCGGAGATATAGGAATAGAAAACTCATCTGAAGAAAAGATCTCCGAAGCGATAGTAAAGGCGCTTGCAAATGCACAAAGACTTGAGAAATCCGAAGAAATGGCGCGAACGAAGGTTTCTATGGATGATTTAGTAAGACTGGGACTTGCAGGAAGTGAAGGATCATCTGCTTTGAGAAGTAAGGTTTGCGGACAGCTAGGCATCGGCTTTGGCAACGCTAAAGCGATGTTGAAGAAGCTGGAAGGGTTCGAAATAGGAAAGGAAGAGCTTGAAGAAGCAATCAAAGAAATCAAAAAATAATATAAGCAAGACCGAACGAGCAAAGATAAATAGAATGTCTGGAACTGTGAGGCCACAGAAAAGCCTAGGGCAGAATTTCCTCGTCGATGAGGATGTTGTGGACGAGATCGTATACGGAAGCAGTGTTACTGAAAAAAGCTTGGTTATAGAAATCGGTCCCGGAACAGGGGTTTTGACCTGTCCTCTCGCTGAACAGGCGGGAAAAGTTATCGCCATCGAGCTCGATGACAGGATGATATCGCCGCTCAAGGTTAAAACATTCAGCTACGGAAATGTCGAGGTTATTCACGAAGATATTCTTAAGGTGGACTTGAACGCTCTCATCGATAAGGAGCTTTCGGACGGAAAGCTAACCGATGTAAGGGTAGTCGGAAATCTTCCATACTACATAACGACTCCGATTATAATGAAACTTCTCGAGTCAGAACTTAAGGTGGACAGCATAACCGCTATGATGCAGAAAGAAGTCGGAGATAGGATCGCGGCAGAGCCGGGAACAAAACTTGCTGGTGCGATAACCTATTCGGTTCACTATTATGCGGATGTCACGAAAATAGTCGATGTAGGCAGAGAATGCTTCTATCCATCTCCAAAGGTCGATTCTGTCGTTCTTAGGATGGACTTGCTCAAAGAAAAACACGTAAACGTTCAAGATGAAGATTTTTTCTTCAAATGTATAAAATCCGGGTTCTCGAGGAGGAGGAAGACGTTGCTGAACTCTCTTGCTACCTTGGGAAACTACGAAAAAAAAGAAATAGAAAAAGCTCTCAATGCCGCGGGTATAGACTCGAATCTCAGGGCAGAGAACTTAACTATGGAGGACTTCGCTTCTCTGGCGAAGGCCCTTCAGGAGGCGTAATTTGTTAGATAAACTTAAACGAATACCTGCATTTTTTCTTGCAGTGATAAAATTAATAGGCCAGAAATGCAGAAAAATCTTCCTTAAGATTTTTCCAAAAAGAACGTCGAAATATTTTGATGCGGATCTTCATGAAATAAAATACATATTTCTCATGATGGTTTACGCATTTGTCATAAACCTATATATAGAATGGGTATCAAGGATTACAACGGGAGTATTTGAGGGCTTTATCTGGATGTTCAAGCATCCTTTGGTATTCTCTTATAACATGTTGATTATCTTCTGCACGATGACATTCGCCCTGCTTTTCAAAAGAAGGCGTTTTGCATGGTTCATGATCTCTCTGGTATGGATCCTTATCGGTACGGCAAACGGAATTATCAAATTGTCGAGAATGACACCGTTTACCCTCTACGATATGCAGAATCTCAGAGACGGTCTAACTTTGGCAACTACCTATTACGCTGTCTGGACTTTGGCTTTGATCGGAGTGGGCGTCGGCGTCGGCGTTCTTGCTATAATCCTTATTTTCCTGAGAAGCGAGAAGTGGAAGAATATCAAATACACCAAAAGTATTTCAGCGATAATTATTACGGTGATGCTTACTGCAGGAGCAACCTATGCGGGCATTCAAACCGGAATGATTGGAACCTTCTTCGCGAACTTAAGCTATGCATACAGAGATTACGGAGTTCCATACTGTTTCATTTCTACATCGGTCAGTGCGGGAATATCAAAACCTAACGGCTATTCCAAAGAAATGATTACAGATATTCTCAAGAAAAATACGGAGAAGGGAACTGATACAAAATTAAAACCTCATAACGACAGCCGTGAGCATCCGAATATCATCGTCCTTCAGATGGAATCGTTTACAGTAGCTCAGGATTATTCTCATATAAGTGTGGACAAGGATCCGACTCCTGTATTCAATGAGCTTAGCAAAAAATACACATCAGGTTGGTTCAGTGTTCCTGCATGTGGTGCTGGTACTGCAAATACAGAGTTTGAGGTTCTTACGGGCATAAGTGCCAGATTCTTCGGCCCCGGCGAATACCCTTACAAGGGCAAATTGAGAGAGAATACCCTCGAATCGATGGCTTATGTAGCGAAAAATCACGGATATGCAACGAGCGCTTTGCACAATCACAGAGCACTTTTCTATAACCGAAATGAAGTTTATGCAAACCTGGGATTCGACTCATTCACATCCGTAGAATATATGAACAACCTTACATTCACCCCGACAAATTGGTGTAAAGACGAGGTTATGACCAAGGAAATCATGGATGTTATGTCCTCCACAAAAGAGAGAGACTTTATGCATGTCATCTCTGTAGAAGGCCATGGACAGTATCCTTCAGAGCAGGTTTTCAAAAAGCCTTATACAACCGTTACGGCGAAGGACGAGGCAACAAAGTGGAAATATGAATACTTCCTGAATGAATGCCACGAGATGGATACATTCATCGGAAGCCTTATAAAGAATATAGAGAAATCTGGAGAGCCGACCGTAATGATCATTTATGGAGACCATATCCCAGCCCTTGATGTTACTGAGGATATATATAAAGCTCCAGATCTATACAGCACGAGATACGTAATCTGGGATAATATCGGACTGAAAAAACAGGATAAAGACATATCTGCATACCAAAGCGGCGCCGAGCTCCTCGAAGATGCGGGACTTGCCCACGAAGGTGTAATTTTCGACTATCAACAGACTACGAGCGACAAGAATAAGAAATATAATAGTCAGCTGAAAGCTTTATCTTACGATATGCTGTACGGTAACAACTATATTTTCCAGGGGAAGAATCCGTTTAAGCCTACGAAAATGAGGATGGGACACAGACAGATATCCATCAAAGATGTAATTAAGATAGGCGACAGATACTATATAAGAGGCAAGAACTTTACCGAGAGATCGATAATAAGCCTTGACGGTAAACAGCTCAAGACCGTATACCTGTCACCTACATTGCTCGCTCTAAGCGACAGCGTCACGCCGGAAGATATTCCGAATCTCAAGGTTTCACAGGTCGATAAGTCAGAGGAAGAAGTCCTGACAACAGTCGGCGCTAACGAAGAGCTGTAAATATTAAGCTTTAAGTTAAGGGCTATAAGGATATCAGAAGGCAAGTTTAATAAAGTCGCTGAGTTTGGATGCTTCGAGAGGACGCATTACGCATTCTCCTATATCGAGAGGTACTAGAATCTGTATGATTCCATTGCGTATTCTTTTATCTCTTAAGATGTAAGGCATTAAATCCTCGAAGCGGTACGGTTCATCGATATCGAAACCGAACTCTCTGAGTAAATCGGTTATAGTATTATATGTTTTTAGGGACGTGTAGCCTGCAAATGCGCAGGCACGCGCCTCTAATGCGAGTCCATATGCAACGGCTTTACCGTGAGATATGCTGTAGTCGTTATAAGCTTCGATTGCATGTCCAATAAGATGACCGAGATTAAGGTACTGCCTGAACGACTGGTCGTCCTCATCCATCTCAATGATGTCCTTCTTGATCATTACAGAATCAGCAATCACATCAGAAAAGTCATCATTTGAAATAGCCGTGTGCAATTTATCGATAATCGCAAAACCGTTCAGAATACCGTATTTAATTATTTCGGCATAACCGTCAGACATTTGATCGATAGATAGTGTCGATATGACCGACGGGTCACAAAGAACGATGGAAGGATTTCTTATAGAACCCACTTGATTCTTGGCAGTTGGAAGGTTAACGGCGTTTTTTCCACCGATAGAAGAATCCACTGCAGCAAGAAGAGAGGTCGGTATTTGAACACATTTTGTTCCGCGGCGATAAGACGAGGCGACAAAACCGACAAGATCGCCGATGACACCGCCTCCAAAGGCTATAATAACATCGGTAGAAGAAAATTCCCGATCGGCGAGGACTTCCAAGAGAAATTTGAAGTTTTCAATATCTTTAGATTCCTCTCCAGGAGGAAGAACAATATCAACGACTTCATATCCGAACTCCCTGAGGGAATCTGCGAGAACATTTAAATACAATCCGGCCACATTTGAGTCGGTCACAATTAGAGCTTTTTCTCCACCTACCTTGTTGAGAAGAATATCCCCGACGGAGGAGAGAAGCCCACGATCTATTATTACCTCATATGAACTGGAACCATTGATAATTATTCTTTCCATTTTTTTAACACCTTTCTATTAATAAAGCCATTCTAACACAGGAGGACACAATGTCAGAAGAACTAAAAACTGAATCGATCAGTGAAGAAAAAATCGAAAATAATCTCGGAGAACCCGTTGAAGAAGCGGTTGCAGAAGAGCCTTCCGAAGCAGCAGTTGAAGCGTCGAGCGAAGAGACAGCTTCCGCACCGCAGGTTGAGGATCGTCCGGAAGTTGAGGGAGTTCTTGAAATTGCAGATGACGGCTTTGGCTTCCTTCGTTTTGACAACTACATAACTTCAAATAAGGATATATACGTATCGCCTACACAGATAAGAAGATTTGGGCTGAGGACGGGCGACATGATACACGGAATTACCAGAAGACCGAACAGCAACGAGAGGTTTGGAGCCCTTCTATATGTCAAATCCGTCAACGGTATGAATCCGATAGAATCGAGAAAAAGACCGTATTTCGACAATTTGACGCCGGTTTTCCCGAACAAGAAGATCGTTCTCGAGACCAACAGCATAGATTTATCGACCAGAATAATGGATCTTGTTTCGCCTATCGGCAGAGGACAAAGAGGCTTGATAGTTGCCCAGCCTAAGGCGGGAAAAACCGTACTTCTCAAGAAAATAGCAGCAGCTGTTGAGAAGAAGTATCCCGACATAGAGCTTATCGTTTTGCTTGTGGACGAAAGACCTGAAGAGGTTACGGACATGAAGAGGAGCCTGAATCACTCGGAGGTTATATATTCGACTTTTGATGAGCAGACATCCCAGCATATCAAGGTTGCTTCTATGGTAATCGAAAGAGCCAAGCGTTTGGCGGAAATGGGCAAGGACGTAATGATCCTACTCGATTCAATCACAAGGCTGGCAAGGGCATATAATATGGAAGTTCCTTCATCTGGAAGGACTTTGTCGGGAGGTCTCGACCCAGGAGCTTTGCATCCGCCGAAAAGATTTTTCGGAACGGCAAGAAACCTCGAAGAAGGAGGCAGCGTTACGATACTGGCGACAGCTCTTGTAGATACGGGAAGCCGAATGGATGACGTTATATACGAGGAATTCAAGAGTACGGGTAACATGGAGCTGCATCTGGATAGACAGCTGAGCGAGAGAAGGATATTCCCTGCGATCGATTTATACAAGTCGGGAACAAGGCGGGAAGACCTCTTGTTAACGAAGGACGAATACACTGTTATGTTTATGCTCCGCCGCGCGATGTCGTCTGGAAGCGTCATGGAAGTTACCGAGGAAATAATCGATAATCTTTCAAGCACGAAGAGTAACAAAGACTTTATATCTTTTATGCTAAAGAAATTAGGATAAAAGTATAGAAAAATATTGTAGTTTAGAAAAAGAGAGCAAACAGATATGGCAAAGCTGGATTACAACAAAATATTCATTAAAGAGGCGTGTCCGACCTCGATAGGGGGACAGGCGATAATGGAAGGCGTCATGATGCAAGGCCCTGAGCGCATTGCTATTGCGATGAGGCTTCCATCGGATGAACTCTACTTAGTGACAAAGGAAAAACCGAAAGAACCGAAGGCTATGAAGATACCTATTGTGAGGGGAGGAGTCGCTTTTTTCAGATCCCTCATCATGGGAATGTCGACTCTCATGGAGTCGGGTTCGATTCTGGAAAAATATGCACCTGAAGAATATGCTGAAGAGCCTGGGAAAATCGAGAAATGGATCGACAGAAAGTTCGGACCAAAAGCTACATGGAATCTCATGATGATTCTTGCGGTTCTTTTTGCCGTTGTCATAACCGTAGCGGCGTTTATTATTTTCCCTACCTGGGCAGTCAATTTTCTTAAGAAATGGGTTACAAACGAAATAGCATTGAACCTATTAGAAGGTGTTCTAAGAATTATTATGTTTGTAATATATGTTCTGGGAATAAGCAGGATGGAAGACATCCACAAGCTTTTCCAGTACCACGGAGCAGAACACAAGACGATACATTGCTTTGAAAACAATCTTGAACTTACTCCTGCGACTGCAGATCAATTTACGACATTGCACCCGAGATGCGGGACGAGCTTCCTGATGTTTGTAATGATCATCAGCTTGCTTCTCTTCAGTCTCCTCGGTTGGCCGAGTTTGCTGTGGAGAATTGGATCGAGGTTGCTTCTGATACCAGTAATTGCAGGACTGAGTTACGAACTGTTGAAATGGGCGGGCCGCGCTGACAACAAAGTCGTAAGGGCTCTCAGCTTTCCAGGACTTATGATGCAAAAGCTCACTACGGCGGATCCGACGAGACATCAGCTGGAAGTTGCAATTCTCGCACTCAAAGCAGTCTTGCCAGATTCTAAAATCCCAATCATGGAAGGCTTTGTAGATAAAGAAGGCAATAGAGTTAAAGATTTCATCGATGAAGAGGCTATCGAAAAGGGTGTTGTAGGTGAGGACGATTTGCCTGACAGCATCAAGATGCTCAAAGGAATGGATGTTGTCGACCATACTCTTGTTATGCCAGAAGAATATTCAGCGAGCGACATCAAGTACAAGAATATGGCACAAAATGCAGCGCCTGCTCCTAAGAGATTCACGATGGATATCAGAACATTCGAAAATGCTCTTCGCTGGGGAGAATCCGTTCTTTCTATGATTGAAAATGGGAAGAATGAAGCTCTTATTATCATGAATTATGCAACTGGATTGAGCAGAACCCAGCTTATAACAAGAGCAAAGGAAGTCATGAGAGATGATGATTTCGAAGAATACGAAAAAAGGATCCAGGCGAGACTTACGGGGACGCCTTTGCAGTATATCGTAGGAATACAGGAGTTTATGGGAATTCCGTTTCGCGTTAACCCTTCCGTCCTCATACCGAGGCTGGATACGGAAATCCTAGTTGAGCAAGTAATCAAAATAATTAAAGGCAAAAAGATGGAAAAACCAGTCATTCTCGACTTGTGCACCGGAAGTGGAGCTATAGGAATCAGCCTGGCAAAGGCATTTCCTGAAGCGAAACTTACACTGACCGATGCTTCTGGAGAGGCGCTGAAGACAGCTGTAGGCAATGCGGGAATGAATAAGGTGAACAGACAATGCAGTTTCCTCATCGGAGACATGTTCGAAGCCCTTGACGAAGAGACGCAGTACGATGTCGTTGTAAGTAATCCTCCATATATAGAGAGCGACGTAATCGACACGCTTTCGATCGAAGTCAAAGAGCACGAACCGAGAGAGGCTCTAGACGGAGGAGAGGACGGACTGACTTACTATAAAGTTATAGCAGATAAGGTTGCGGATTATCTCAAAATAGGAGGCATTCTTGCTCTTGAAATCGGAGCGGATCAAGGTGAAGCGGTTAAAAAACTCCTAGAGGTGGCAAACCATTTCGGCAAGGTGTTCGTGATTAAAGATCTTGCAGGAAATGACAGAGTTGTAATCACAGAGAGGATTAAATAGGGAGGTAGAAAAATGTGTCTTTCAAATATTTATAAAAACGAGATCGACGATGCGAATCTGCTGGCAAAAAATGTAGCAGAGATAAAGGTTGTAAACGGAGAGCTTGTGTTCACCGATATTATGGG
>CAYFWG010000001.1:15247-21128 GCA_964346775.1 uncultured Mogibacterium sp. | reverse complement strand
GGTCCTGTGGATTGCTTTTTTATTCAGTTGTTCAAGTTCATTTTACAATTTACCTATAGTGAATTAAGTAATACGAAGTTAATTAGCCTCTTTCTTTGTTCGACATGTTTAGCATGACGAGCATAAGCGCTGCGGCTGCAGAAAAGCAGATGATTGCATAGAAGCTGGTGTTGTAGTTGCCACCTGCCGCTTCAAGGAGTTTGGAAGAGACCATAGGTCCTATCGTTGCTGCAGGAATAAGGCTGAAATTCGCCAAGCTGAAGTTCACGGAGAAGTGCTTTGAGCCGTAGGCTTTATTGACAAAAGCCGAAGTGATAGTCGGGCAACCTCCGTAAGCAAGACCTACAAATATAAGGCCGATTACTATCAGGACAAAACTTCCCGTACGCCCGCCAGCGACGAGGAGAAGTCCTGCAAGCATCATGAAAGCGTTGTTGACTAGTGTCGATGTGCGTCTGCCGAAACGGTCAAAGTTATTACCTGCAATGATTCGTCCTGCTCCGTTAAAGAGAGATACGATCATTCCAAGAACGGCTGTACCGCCAAACGCGATTGAAATATTTGCGGCACTGTTTATTACGAGCAATCCAGCTGAATTGAGAAGAACCGCCCATAGCACGAAGAACCAGAAGCTTGGGGTTTTGAGCATTTCACCTGGAGTAAAGTCTTTAGTAATTGATTCGATCTTTGAAGAGCTGTCTGATTCGGAAGAAGAATCCTTCGCGCTCTGTGGGAGAAGCATAAGAGCTTCCTCGTCGGAAGGCAGTCTTATGATTATCGCTGCTGCGAGGCATACAAGACCAATCGCAATGCTGAGAATCTTGAATACCGGGAATATTCCGAGCGAAACAATCATCGAGTTGACAACAGCTCCGAGAACGAGTCCGCCCAGACCGAAGCCCATCATCATGATGCCGGAAGCCAGACCTACTTTGTCCGGGAACCATCTATTTACAGTACTGATAACAACGTTATAAGCAAGACCGACACCGCCTCCACCGAAAATACCGTAGAATATGTATAGCTTGGTCAAGCTCGACGCCGAAGTCTCTGGGTTGAGAGTGGAAACAACGAAGAAGCCGACAAAAAGCATCACTGCGGAAATAAGAAGTCTTACTTTGGCATTGAGTTTCTTACTGAGAAGACCGCCGACAAAACCTCCGAGACAAAAGAATGTCATAGAGATTGTGAATGTGAGAGACATCTGACTGACAGACCAATCAGTAAAAATTTCGCCAAATGGAACTTTGAAAATAGACCAGGCATATATAAGCCCGAGAAATAGTAGAGCCAAGGTTGCTGTGACAAGGTAAAGCCAGCGTTTTTTAGTTATCATACAACAATCCCTTTCTTTTAATAATAAAATGGTGCATACACGCAAATGTTATCATGAACCCCTTGATTTTGCAATAAAGTGCTCCTTCCATAGATAGTCGGCAAGCCCGGTATCAAGCGAGAAAAATAAGGGTTAATCAGAGCGAAAATATTGAGTAGTTATAGGGTTTATGGTACAATCATTCAGTGCCGGCGGACGATCCGCAGTGCGTGGGGGACCTGCGCAACAGGGCGCCGTGAACCTTGTCAGGACCGAGAGGTAGCAGCAATAAGCGGTCAGCCTTGTGTGCCGCAGACAAGCCTCTGCGTACTGCAGGTCGCCTGCCGGTTTTGTGTTATATCTTTAAACTTTGTTCAGGAGAGATTATGCAACTTGCACTCTACAGGGCCGAGAGGCCGGAAGTATTCGAGGAAATAATAGGGCAGAAGCATATAGTCAGGATATTGCAGAACCAGATCAGAACCGGTACTGTAAGTCAGGCTTATCTCTTTGCGGGCACTCATGGCACAGGCAAAACAAGCATGGCAAGAATCCTCGCCAAAGCTGTCAACTGCCTTGAAGCAGAAGAAGTCTCTAGCGATGTAAGTAATGCGGATTCCGATACCGCACGACAGATTCCGTGTGGACATTGCGAGAACTGCGAGACTATAAGAGAAGGTCGCTTTGTCGATGTAGTGGAACTCGATGCTGCATCCAACAACAGGGTGGAAGACCTTAGAGCGATCATAGACATGGTTAAATATCCTCCGACAGTCGGAAGGTATAAGGTATATATAATCGACGAGGTTCATATGCTCAGCCAATCGGCTGAGAACGCATTCCTCAAGACTTTGGAAGAACCTCCTAAACACGCCATTTTCATTCTGGCAACGACAGACCCTCAGAAGGTCAGAACGACAATAAGATCAAGATGTATGCAGCTCAATTTCAGGCGAGTATCCGAAGAGGATTTGGTAGCTGGAATGAAGAGGATCTGCACTAAGAAGAATATAAATGCAACCGACGACGCACTTGCGACTATAGCGATGAAGTCAGATGGTTCTGTCAGAGATGCGCTCAGCATACTAGAGCAATGCATAGCTGCAGGCGACACGGAGCTTAACAGGAATCTCGTTCTCGAGTACACAGGTTCGGCGGGTGACGACTTCTATATAGCCCTCACCGATGCGGTTATTGCTGGAGACCTCGGCAAAGCTTTCGTATATATAGACGAAATGATGCTGAGAGGCAAGGATGCGAACAACCTGCTCAAAGACTGGCTTGAACATTACAGGAATCTGATGATCGTCAAGTATGTCGGCAAACCCGAGAAGGTCATAGGCGCTTCGGTCGAAAACATCGCAAGGCTTCAGAACCAGGCAAAAGCTCTGAATATAAGGGTTATCGAGAAAGCGATTAGACTTATTTCGGAGCAGATTAATGCAGGAAGATATTCAGATAGACCGAGGATTTTGCTCGAGACAACAGCTGTAAGGCTAGCTCAAACAGAAGGCGGAGAGAGTCTTTCGTCAGCTAGGGAGATAGTTTCATCTCCGAAAGCGGCGCCGACATCATCGCAAAGGAAATCGCAAGTAGCGGCTTCGACACTCGAGGCACATAAGGCGAATTCTCCAAAATCATCTCCGAATCCAGTTGTGACTCCGCAGACTATATCGCGGGCGACTCCGCAGATAACTCCGCAGATTATATCGCAGGAGGCTCCGCAGAAGCCGGAGGAAGTCGAGGACACGATCAAAATCAAAAAGAAAACCACTGCATCGGGAGATGCGAAGGAAATGTGGGACAGAATATCGAACGATGTTGCAAATAGAGACAATAGCTTCAAGTCTTTGGTGGCATCCTTCTCGCAAGGCGATAGCTATTTTGAAGGAGAGCTTAGGGTCAACATTCAGCACAACAAATACAGATTTGCTATAGACAAGCTCGATGAGATTACAAAGACTGCAAAGGCTATTTACGGAGAAGATGTGTATGTAACTTTGAAAAAAGCCGATATCGCTGAGGAGACTCGCAAAAGACCAGTTTCCGATCACGACACCGACAGAGTTCTCGACGAGGACATAACCATCAAAGACATAACCGATGAGGTCAAAAATCTCTTTGACATGGATATCAACATAACAGACAATTAATCCAACCAATAGACAATCGATACAATCAAAAGAAGATTAATATAACCGGCGTGAGCCACAGCAATTAAGTATATTAAGTATAGGAGACAAATATGGGTAAAGGAATGAGAGCAGGCAAGAAGCCTAAGACTAAACAAAGAGGCAACGATATGCAGAAGCAGCTGAAACAACTTCAGGCTATGCAGGCTGAGATGGAAGAAACACAGGCTGCTTTGTCCGAGAAAGAGATTACCGCAACTTCAGGCGGTGGTGCTGTTGAAGTAACAGTTAACGGAAATAAAGAAATCGCCAAGCTGACAATCGACAAAGATGTCGTAGATCCTGATGATATCGATATGCTTCAAGATCTCGTTATGGCAGCCGTTAACGAGGCAATGAGACAGATGGATGCTCTAGTTGAAGCCGAGATGAACAAGGTAACAGGCGGACTCGGCGGCGGAATGGGAATACCTGGCCTCTAGGCAGGAGACCATAATGAAACAATATCCAAGATCGCTGAAGAAATTAATACATGAACTTGGCAAGCTCCCGGGAATAGGTGGAAAAACCGCCCAGAGGCTTGCTTTTCATATATTGAGCCTTTCGAATAACGAGGCTCTATCTTTGGCGGATGCGATAGCCAAGGCAAAAGAAAGCCTTAGATATTGCCCGATATGCGGAAACCTGACAGATCAGGAGAAGTGCGCAATTTGTTCCGATGAATCGAGGGATAAGTCTGTAATCTGCGTTGTCGAAACTCCACAGGACGTTATGGCGATGGAGAGGATAAGGGAATACAATGGGCTCTATCATGTTTTGCATGGAGCGATTTCTCCTGCAGAGGGAATTGGTCCGAACGAGATTAACCTCAAGTCCTTGATAACAAGGTTGCAGCAAGGCGACGACGTTAAGGAGATCATCATTGCGACTAATCCGAACATAGAAGGCGAAGCGACGGCTATGTATATTTCGAGACTTCTCAAACCTGCGGGAATTCGGGTGACGAGGATCGCTCACGGCATACCTGTCGGAGGAGATCTTGAATACGCCGATGAAGTAACTCTTCTCAAAGCGATGGAAGGACGAAGAGAGATTTAAATATTTAACTAAGAAAGGGACAGAGTAATAGGAAGATGAAAAAGAAATTAACAAGAAAGGAAATAATCATTGTAGCCAGCACGTTGTTTGGAATGTTCTTCGGTGCAGGCAATATGATTTTCCCGGTACACCTGGGGCAGATGGCAGGAAGCAATTCTTGGCCAGCAATTATAGGTTTTGTTGTTACGGCTGTAGGTATTCCGATTCTAGGAGTTGCGGCTATAGGCAACACAAGGAGCGATAACCTCCTAGTTCTGAGTAGCAAGGTAACAAATTGGTATGGATTTGCGTTTACAACACTTCTATACCTCACAATCGGACCTTTCTTTGCTATTCCGAGATGTGCGACAACATCGTTCACAATGGGAATCACTCCTTTTGTCAGCGAGTCCTCGTACATAACTGCACAGCTTATATTTACAGTTTTGTTCTTCGTGTTGGTACTCTTCTTCTCGCTGAGACCTCAGGGCATCAGCACGTGGATAGGAAAGATTATCAACCCGATGTTCCTAGCTTTCTTCGCAATCCTCATAGTAGTAGCAGTTGTGAATCCGTCTGCAAAGATTGCAGATATCTCGCCTGAAGAGACGTATAGAAGCGGAGCCTTCTTCAAAGGATTCCTCGACGGATATGGAACTATGGACGCAATCGCAGGACTTGCATTCGGAATTATCATTATTAGTGTCGTAAGAGGAATGGGAGTAGAATCCGAAGATGATCTTGCTAGAGAAACCATCAAATCAGGATTTTTCACGGCGCTTCTCATGGGACTCATCTATGTTCTGACAGTTCTAATGGGAGCTCAGTCGAGAGGATTGTTCCAAACTTCCGAAAATGGAGGCATCGCACTGACTCAGCTTTCCGAGCATTATCTCGGCGGAGTTGGAAGCTTGATTCTCGCTTTGACCGTAACATTTGCATGCTTGAAGACGGCAATTGGACTTGTAACGAGTTGCTCTGAAATGTTCGTTACGATGTACCCGAATTCGTTCAGCTACAAAACATGGGCGATAATATTCTCGGTATTCTCATTTGCAATCAGCAACGTTGGATTGACAGCGATAATCGCATACGCAGTACCTGTACTCATGCTCCTGTACCCGCTCGCAATCGTCTTGATCGCAATGGCTCTGACGGAAAAACTCTTCGGAAAGAGCAAGTACGTGTATATGTGGGTGACCGCAGGCGCAGCTTTGGTAGCTATATTCGACTTCGCAAAGACATTGCCAGAAGGAATTCAGACAGCTCTCAATATACCTGTAATGACAGAGTTTGCTGGCAAAGTATTTCCTTTCTTCGACCTGGGAATGGGCTGGGTAGTACCTTCGCTAATCGG
>CAYFWG010000001.1:0-15237 GCA_964346775.1 uncultured Mogibacterium sp. | reverse complement strand
ATCGGACTTGTCATCGGGCTTGCAATGACAGCGTTCAAGAAGAAGCAAACCACCTAAAACTCCACCTGATACGCAGTATAAACCAATTAAACAGTCGGCATTTCGCCGACTGTTTTGTTTAGCTTGTTATTTGTGTATGCTCTAAAACCATCCGAGATGGAAGAATGTATTGATCTGTCCGATCAGGACGAAGAATGTAAATATAGGTGCGAGAAATTTAATACATATCCTATAGAATGTTTCCGTCTTAAAAGCAGTTCCATCCTCTTTGATTTCCGCCGGTATGAAATCCTTGTATATTGTGGTTAGAAATGCCGCGGTCGGCATCAGCAGGCCTTCTGTGAAGATATCGAAAACATCCAGAAGATTAGGATGTCCTAAAATAAGCGGGAAGTTTGTGCCAAGAGCATCGTATGCAACGAGGATACCTTCCGCCATGGTTAAGAGTCCGAATATGAGAGCCCATTTTTTCCTGGTGTTCGCTTTGCCTGCCATCAAGTCCCTGTCGATAAATGAACTAATGATAGCTTCAAGAAGAGAGACTGAAGAGGTCAGAGCAGCGAGAACTACGAGGATGTAGAAGAAGAATCCGAATAGCGGACCGGCACTTCCCATGCTATTGAAAACATTTTGCAATGTCATGAATAAGATTCCCGGACCTGCACCTGGTTCGATGCCGAAGCTGAATACAGCGGGCATTGTTGCAAGACCTGCGAGCAAAGCGACAAATGTATCCGCAAGAGGTATAACCATACCGTTTACAGGAATGTTCTCGGATTTGCTCATATAAGATCCGTAAGTGACCATGATTCCCATGCCGAGAGAAAGCGAGAAGAACATCTGCCCGCCAGCAGCCGAGAGAACCGTAATCCATCCAGTTCCTTTGAATACGTCCCAGTTAGGCTTGAAGAGGAATTCAAGACCAGCCCCAGCGCCTGGAAGGGTGCAACTGCGGATGACGATGATGATAAGAAGGATGGCTAGTGCAGGCATAGCAAACTTGTTAAATGCCTCGATGCCAGAAGTAACTCCTCGTGCGACGACGAGGATGGTGATTGCGAGAAATAGGATTGTATAAGCGATAGACTCAGGGATATTTGCTACTAGCCCGTTGAAGTAGGCCGAGCCTTCGGCGCCACCCACTCCACAGCTTGAATTGAATAAATCTCCGAGGTTGGCAATGGCATATTTAATCGAGTAACCGCCAAGGTATGAATAGAAACCAAGAATAAGGAAGGGTGCAATCGCGCTGAGTATGCCGACGACTGTCATCTTGCCTTCGGAAGCCTTTCTATAAGCAGGAATGATCGACTGGCCTGTCGCACGTCCGAGCGAAAGCTCTGTCATCATCAGGATATAGCCTGTGAAAACGACGAGAACCAGATAAAGAAGAATGAAGGCAAATCCTCCATTTGCTCCGCATTTGTATGGGAAACCCCACAGATTGCCAAGACCTACAGCCGAACCTATAGCAGCCATCAGGAAACCGAAATTTGATCCCCAAGACTCGCGATTCTTTTTCGTATTCTTCATAACAAACCTTCTTTATTAGTTAATAACTCCAATAATTATACGGTAAGTATAAGTTATTCGGAAAATTTATCAAGTACCGATTTTCACAATATGTTATAATACCAAAGTTGACGGATAACGGCTCAGCAGAACATATAATATTAACCGGTAACGGAAGTCATATATGAAGATGGAGGTACATAATGTCGATTGATGTTGCGAGAGAGTATTTAAAGAAATTCGATGCTGCGGACAGAATCATGGAATTCGATGTGTCGAGTGCAACCGTAGACCTTGCTGCCAAAGCGGTCGGCGTAGAAGGCGCGAGAATATGCAAGACTTTGAGCTTCAAACTTAAAGACGGGACTGGAATCCTCATCCAAGCGGCAGGTGATGCCAGAGTAGATAATAAGAAGTACAAGGACTTTTTCGGAGAGAAGGCAAAGATGCTTTCTGCAGAGGAAGTACCTCTATATACGAATCACGAAATCGGCGGAGTCTGTGCCTTCGGAATAACAAGAGACGATGTCAGGATTTACTGCGACGAATCGATGAAGAGGTTTAAGACTGTTTTCCCTGCTTGCGGATCGGGTAACTCTGCAATAGAACTCACACTCGAAGAAATATACGATTTCTCTGGTGCAATAGACTGGATCGATGTAACAAAACTCCCCGAAGAGGAGAAATAGCAGGCATATCGGGATTGTACGATTAAAGAAACAAAAATAATTCATTTTTTCGATTGACGGAAACCCTGTTGGATGGTATTATCGCTTTATCAATTTAACACTTTAGCACACTAAAGCGAAACACAAAGATATAAAGGGGTAAGAAAGATGAAAAAGAAATTAGTTACAATCGCCATGGCGCTCACAATGATTTTCACAATGTTTACATTTGCAGGGTGCGGAGGCAGCGAAGAAAATGCAAGCGATCTCGAGTATGTCAAGGATAACGGAAAACTCGTAGTAGGAATTACGGATTTCGCACCTATGGACTATAAAGACAAAGACGGTGGCGAATGGGTAGGCTTTGACGCTGAAATGGCACGGGCATTTGCAAAGGAACTCGGAGTTGAGGTTGAGTTTATCGAAATCGACTGGGACTCCAAGGAGATGGAACTCAAGAACAAATCCATCGACTGCGTATGGAACGGAATGACTTTGACCGATGCTGTCAAGAAATCCATGGAGACTTCGAATCCATATTGCAAGAATGCACAGGTTGTCGTAGTTAAGTCTGATGTTGCAGATAAGTATAAGAACAAAGAAGATTGTGGAGATCTTAACTTCGCAGTTGAAGCAGGTTCTGCAGGTGCAGAAGCGGCAAAGGCTGAAGGCTGGAAGACGACAGAAGTTCAGACTCAGGCAGCAGCTCTTATGGAAATCGAAGCAGGAACAGCAGATGCTGCAATCATCGACCTTCTGATGGCAGGCGCAATGATCGGCGAAGGAACATCGTACAAGGACCTTACTTATACAGTTTCTCTGACTACTGAAGAATACGGCGTAGGATTCAGAAAAGGATCAGATCTTGCGGCAAAACTGAACGACTTCTTCGTAGCTTCATACAAAGACGGTTCTATGCAGAAGGTTGCCGAGAAATACGGAACACAGAAAACTCTTATTGAACAGAAATAGTATCCGTTAAATCTGGCGATGTAATTAAATAATAATCCGGAGAGCCTCCGCAGAGGCTCTCCAAACGTGTTAAGGAGAATAGTTAATGTTTCAGGAAGTAATCCTCGAATTGACGGCAGGGTTTGGTAAGACACTCGAACTCTTTGCCCTCACCCTTATAGGCTCAATACCTCTCGGACTTGTTATCGCATTCGGGTCGATGAGCAAGATTAAGGCTTTAAAATTCATAACAAAGGTCTTCGTCTGGGTAATGAGAGGTACGCCTCTTATGCTCCAGCTTATAATTGTATATTATGGCCCCGGACTGATTTTCGGTCAGAACATATGGGGTATGGGAAATACGGGAAGGTTCATTGCCGTACTCTTCGCCTTTATCATAAATTACGCAGCATATTTCTCGGAAATCTACAGAGGTGGAATAGAGAGCATTTCAGAAGGACAGTACGAGGCGGGACAGGTTCTCGGTTTGACCAAGAGACAGATCTTCACCAACATCGTCCTCCTTCAGGTTATCAAGAGGATAATACCTCCTATGTCGAATGAGATTATCACCCTCGTCAAGGACACATCGCTTGCGAGAGTTATAGCGGTATACGAAGTAATCTGGATGGGACAGGCGTTTATCAAGTCCGCAGGAATAATTTGGCCGCTCTTTATGACGGGTTTATACTATCTCGTTTTCACAGGAATTCTTACTATTATACTTAGTAAGATTGAAGCAAAGTTTGAATACTTCAAGTAGGAGGAAGATATGTCGATATTGGAAGTAAAGAATTTCAACAAATCGTTCGGTGATGTCGAAGTCCTGCGCGGAGTAGATTTCGAACTTAATAAGGGCGAGGTTCTCGCTATAATCGGTCCGTCGGGAGGGGGCAAAACGACCATCCTAAGATGCATCAACTTCCTCGAAAGAGCCGAAGAAGGCACGATGACGGTCAAAGGCAAAGTCATATTCGATGGGAAGAACAAAAGAATGACTGAAGATGAACTCAGGCAGAACAGACTCCACTTCGGGCTTGTGTTCCAGCAGTTCAACCTATTTCCTCAATATACAGCTTTGGAAAATGTAACACTGGCACCGAATCTTCTTAAGAAAAATGACAAAGATAAGAACAAAAGCGAAGCGATCAGGCTCCTCGGAAGGGTGGGCTTGTCGGACAAAGCTGACGCATATCCTTGCGAACTTTCGGGTGGACAGCAGCAAAGAGTAGCAATCGCAAGAGCTTTGGCTATGAACCCTGACATACTTTGCTTTGACGAACCGACGTCTTCTCTCGACCCAGAGATAACAGGAGAGGTTCTTAGGGTTATCAAGCAGCTCGCCGACGAGAACACGACGATGATTATAGTAACCCACGAGATGGGATTTGCCAAAGAAGTCGCCGATAAGGTGATCTTTATAGACGAGGGCAAGATTGCCGAGGAAGGTGATCCGAAAGTCATCTTCGAGAAGCCGAAGACTCAGAGACTCAAGGAGTTCCTCGGATCGATGTTGAGGGCGTAAGGGATTCGGAGACGAGACAATGAAAAAGAAGGCTGTTTGGATAATAGGGGCGCTTGCTGTCGTAGGCTTAGTTCTGTTTATAATGGCGCACACAACCCTTGCGAAGCAGATTAATAAGAAACTGGATGCGCCGAAAGCGTGGAATGTGGTTTCTATTGAAAAAATGGATGTCGACAAAGATCCCGTTTTGCATGATATAAAGGCAGATTCTGCAACGTACGGAGAACTTGTTAAGGAAATAGAGAAGACCAATATGAAATGGGGTTCGAATGGAAGTGGGGATGGAAATCAAAGAGCCACTTTATACGATGACGGTCTCCTCGGAGGAAGACTACATGACATTCACTGTCAATAACGACAATGAAATACATATTAATCAGACAAACTCAACTTATAGAATCACAAATGAAAAATCGAAACTATATAAGCTTCTAGAGACGGCGTATGCTGAAGCTAAATAAATAATCAAATACTATACTACTTGAGGAGCATGACATGGATCATGCTCTTTTCGTTTGTAACGCAAAATTGATAGAACTTCCCATAAAGTGTTATTTAATTATCAATTATTACTCGCGCGATTACCATTTTTTGTGAAATATTTTAAAAAACATCTGTAAATTTGTATAAATAATATGAATAATACTGAAAATTAAGAAAAACTTCGGTTGACTCTTTTTTAAATTATGTTACAATTTTATCAATATGGACTGAATTATAGTCATTTTAGGATTTTGGAATTATAGGGTCTTAATTTGGCTTATTTTATTCTCTGCATATAAGTCAGGAAAATTAGAAAACAGCTCAATAACTAAAGGTGATATATGGCAAACAATTCAGCGCTTATATTTAATATTCAGAACTACTCGTTGCACGACGGACCGGGAATCAGGACGACTGTGTTTTTCAAGGCATGTCCTTTGTCCTGCAAGTGGTGTCACAATCCCGAGTCGCTTTCCAAGGAGATCCAAATGGTCAGAAACGACTCCAACTGTATGCTTTGCGGAGCCTGCGTGGTGGTTTGCCCGACCGAGGCTTTGGAGATGACAGATGAAGGGGTTCAATTCGACAGAGACAAGTGCATCACATGCGGGAAATGCGAGAAAGTTTGTAGCTATGATGCGATTAAGATAGCTGGCAAAGAATACAGCGTAGACGAGGTGATGAAGAAGATTTTGAAAGACAAAGTCTTCTACGAGGAGTCTGGAGGCGGAGTTACTTTCTCTGGAGGAGAGCCTCTTATGCAAGCCGAAGTTCTCGCCGAAATAGCGAAGGAGTGCAAGAAGCAGGGAATACATACGACTCTCGACACAAGCGGATTTGCCAGCTGGGAAGCTTTGGAGAAGGTGATCGAAAATATAGACTTGATTCTCTACGACCTGAAGATAATTGACGAAGAGAAACATATCGAATACGTCGGCGCTTCGAACAAGAGGATAATAGAGAACCTTGGGAAGCTCAAGGACAAAGACGTAGATATTTTTCTCAGGATGCCGATTATCAAAGGAGTTAACGATAGTCCCGAGGAGGCGATGGAAGTCCTCAATCTGATAGAAGGCAATAAGAACATCAAACAGATCAATCTCTTGGAATACCACAAGATGGGAATGGAGAAATACCCGAGGCTCGGTAAGAAGTACGAGCTGACAGGTGATGAGAAACCGGACAAGGCGGATATCGAGAGATTGCATAACATTTATTCAGAGGCAGGTTACAAGGTGATAATCGGCGGTTAGTGCCGATAGGTTAGGAAGGGGGATATTTCAAATGATGACAGATAGGGTTGCGAGGTTGAAGGAAAAAAGTGTTAACACACAACCGAGGATTTGCCTTGAGAGGGCGGTAATTGTAACAGAAGCCTACAAAGAGCATGCAGGAAGCGTATCACCGCAAGTGATGAGCGGTCTTGCTTTCAAGAAAATTATGGAGGAAAAGACGATATATATCGGCGCTGATGAGCTGATCGTCGGCGAGAGAGGATCAGAGCCAGGAGCGACTTCCACATTCCCTGAGCTTTGCTGCCATACCGTTGAAGACCTTGAAGTTATGCATGCAAGAGAGAACGTAAACTTCACGGTTACCGAAGAAGATAAGAGAATACAGAGGGACATTATAATCCCTTATTGGAAGAATAGATCGACAAGATACAAGATGTTCAACGAACTCGACAAAGAATGGATCGAAGCTTATGAAGCAGGAATCTTTACGGAGTTTATGGAACAAAGAGGGCCGGGACATACATGCGGAGATAAGAAGATTTTCCAGAAAGGCATACTCGACTTCAAACGCGAAATTCAGGAAGCTATAGACAAGCTTGATTTCTACAACGATCCAGAAGCTCTCGATAAGAGAGAGTCCCTTAGAGGAATGGATTTGGCATGCGATGCAGTTATTATTCAGGGTCAGAGACATGCTGAGAAGGCCCGCGAAATGGCGGCAGTAGAAACAGACGAGAAGAGAAAAGCAGAACTTCTCGAGATAGCCGAGATTTGCGATCATGTGCCAGCTCATGCACCGAGAAATTTCAGAGAAGCAGTTCAGATGTACTGGTTCATCCACCTCGGCGTTGTAACAGAACTCAACCCTTGGGACTCGTACAATCCTGGAAGATTCGACCAGCACCTCTTCCCGTTCTACAAGAAGGATATCGAGGATGGCACGATAACACGCGAGCAGGCAGAAGAAATCCTGCAGTGCCTCTGGGTGAAATTCAACAACAACCCAGCACCTCCGAAGGTCGGAATTACTCTCAAGGAAAGTGCAACATACTTTGACTTCTGTACTATAAATAGCGGTGGTCTCACTACAGACGGTGAGGACGGAGTCAACGAAGTTTCATATCTGGTGCTTGATGTCATCAAGCAGATGAGGATGCTCCAGCCGGGTTCGAACGTTCAGATAAGTTCAAAGACACCTCAGGACTTCCTGAGGAAGGCTAGAGACATGACTAGTACGGGCTACGGACAGCCATCGATTTGCAATGCAGACGCAGTTGTTCAGGAACTTCTCTATACGGGCAAAACCATCGAAGATGCAAGAGACGGTGGAACGACAGGTTGCGTAGAAGTCGGTGCTTTCGGTAAAGAAGCATATATTCTGACTGGGTATTTCAATTTGGCGAAGATGCTCGAGCTTGCTCTCAACGACGGTTTCGACCAGCATACCAACAAACAGCTTGGACCGAAGACAGGAGATCCTAGGAACTTCAAGTCCTACGAAGATGTATATCGCGCATTCCAGAAGCAGATTGCACACTTCCTGGATATCAAGATCAAGGGAAACAACATTATCGGAAGATTGTTTGCGAAATACATGCACGCACCATTCCTTTCAGTTGTAACAGACGACTGTATCAAGAAGGGAATGGACTACAACGCAGGCGGAGCGAGATACAACACAACATTCATTCAGGGGGTAGGAATCGGCAACCTGACGGACGCTTTGTCAGCAATCAAATACAACATATTCGACAAACAGAACTTCACGATGGACGAGCTTCTCGGCGCAATCAAGGACAACTACGAAGGCCACGACAGGATTTTCGACCTTGTATATAACAGGACTCCGAAATACGGAAACGACGATGACTATGCGGATACTATCCTTGTAGATGTATTCAAAGAGTTCATGTCAAACGTAAACGGCAGACCTGCAGCAAGGGGAGGACAGCACCTTATCGAGATGCTTCCGACAACATGTCACGTCTACTTCGGTCAGGTCATGCAGGCAGATGCAGCAGGAAGAAAGAAGGAGATGCCTTTGGCAGACGGAATTTCTCCGGCAAAGGGTGCGGATAGAAATGGGCCTACAGGAGTTATCAAGTCGGCTTCCAAGATGGATCAGCTGAAAACAGGCGGAGCTCTTCTCAACCAGAAATTTACTCCAGAAATCGTCGAGGGCGAGAAAGGTCTGGATGCAATGGCTTCACTGGTCAGATCCTACTTCAAGCTGGAAGGTCACCACATACAGTTCAACGTCGTAGCAAGAGAAACCCTCCTGCGCGCGCAGAAGAATCCGAACGAGTACAAGAACCTGATCGTAAGGGTTGCAGGATATTCCGATTACTTCAACAACTTGGATAAGGCTTTACAGGACGAGATAATCGCCAGAACCGAACAAGCTGTATAAAAATAACGGAATAAGCGGTATAATAGTAATCGTAAAAAGAACTGAAAAAAGAATTGCATAAGAACTGCAAAAGAACTGTATTTAAATCTAAATTGAGAGGGATAAATGATGAAGAAAATTAGTTTTATCGGCGCAGGCAATATGGGTAAGGCTATGCTGGAAGGCGTAGTCAAATCAGGAGTTACAGCATGCGAGAACATAATGGTATTCGATGTCAACCAGAAGAGTCTGGATGCTGTAAAGAGCAAGCTTAATGTAAATATAACTACAGATTCAAAGGAAGCTGTCGAGTTCGCAGATGTCGTAATATTTGCTGTAAAGCCGAACATAATCGAAGACTGCCTTTCTGGGATCAAGGATTACGTAGGCGCTAACAGAATCGTCGTGTCAATTGCTGCAGCTTTTTCAATCGAGTGCATCGAAAAAGCCGTCGGCTACGACAAGAAGGTTATAAGAGTTATGCCTAACACACCGGCACTCGTCGGAGAAGGCATGTCCGCTATTTCAAAGAATGCTAATATTAGCGACGAAGATATAGAAGCTGTTCTAGAAATCTTCAACTCCTTCGGTCAGGCTGAAGTAGTTCCAGAGACCCTGATGGATGCCGTAACAGGAGTCAGCGGCTCAGGCCCTGCATATGCTTTCATGTTCATCGAAGCCATGGCAGATACAGCCGTGCTGTACGGAATGCCAAGAGCCCAGGCGTATAAGTTTGCCGCTCAGACAGTTCTCGGAGCTGCAAAGATGGTTCTCGAAACAGGAAAGCATCCAGGCGAACTCAAAGACATGGTATGTTCACCTGGCGGCACTACAATCGTAGCAGTCGAAAAGCTTGAAGAATGCGGACTTAGAAGTGCCGTAATGAAGGGCCAGAGAGCTTGCACCGATAAGTCGATCGACCTAGCGAAAAAATAAGCAGATAGGCATAGCAAAAAAATAAAAAGGTACGAACAGTTTTAAGCGAAGATAACCTGTTACGGGAGTAATGCGGCTCCTATATGATTATCTTCGGGAAACATCCCCGTGCCATACATAAAAAGACTCCCCAAATGATATGCACCCAGAATCCTTGACACATATCACAAAAGGAGTCTTTTTATTTGCTTGAGAGAGCAAAACGCTTCTGTTATGAAGACTGAATACTTGTGTATATATTTGACCTCATATTAATGTATGAAAGTGTCCTAAAATTGACACTAATCTATGCAAGTGTTAAAATAATTTGAATATGGTTATTTTTACCAAAGGAGTAATTTAATGCAAATTAAAAAGAAGAAAAGTCTTTCAGACTTAAACTTAAATAAGATGACAAATGAAGAATATAAAGCACTGAAAGCGGCTGAAATGGCTGAGATGCAAGAATTTGTTAACGCCATCAAAGCAAGCACGGACCCGACCGTAATGTACAAGAATGGAAGAGCCTGCACAGACCTCAAGCAAATGCTCGAGAGCAGTGCGAAATTGTTCGGCGATAAGGTCATATATCACCAGATAATGCCAGGCGACAATCACTATACAGAAATTTCATACAACCAGGTTCTCAGAGATGTCCAAGGTCTGGGAACAGCCCTTATAGGACTCGGACTCAAAGACGCTCATATCGGAGTCGTCGGACCTAACTGCTATGAGTGGGCTGAGTCTTACCAGGCTGTAATCGGAGGAACAGGAGTCGTCCTTCCTCTCGACAAGGAACTCACCCAAGAGGAGCACGAAGGTCTATGCAAAGAGGGCGAGATCAAAGCGGTAATCTGCTGCTCCGACAAATACTACGATATGTTCAAATCGATCAAAGACGGCAAGAAGACAGGTCTCAAGATCGTAATCGGAGTTAATAAAGAAGAACACGAAAACCCTAAGAAGGGACTTTACTCTTGGAATCTTCTCAGAGAAGAAGGTCTCAAGAAGCTCGACGAAGGCGACAGATCCTTCCTCGACGCAAGAATCAGAAATACAGACATGGCGGCAATAATCTTCACTTCCGGAACTACGGGAGTTGCAAAAGGCGTCATGCTTTCACACAAGAACCTCTGCTTTGACGTACTGACAGCACAGACTTATCTCGAAGTTTTGCCTTCGGATATATTCTTCAGCGTACTTCCGATACACCACACATACGAGTGTACCTGTACGATGATAGAAGGAATGTACATGGGAGCATCCATGGCTTTCTGCAGAGGACTCAAATACATCACAAAGGACATGCAGCTTGTAAGACCGACATTCCTTCTGGCGGTTCCTCTGATATACGAGAAGTTCTACACTTCCATTCAGAAGGCTCTCCAGAAACAGGGAAAGACAAAGCTGGTAAATGCGCTTTTCGCAATCAACAAGGTTACACACAAGGTCGGAATCAATGTTTCCAAGCCTGTAGTTAAGAAGATCCTCTCCCAGTTCGGTGGCAGGATCAGAATGTTTATAGCTGGCGGAGCAAAGGTCGACTTAGAAGTTCTCGCTTTCTTCAGAAACCTCGGTATCAAGACTTTGCAAGGTTACGGTCTAACAGAGACATCGCCTATGGTTGCACTCAACCCTGACCAGTGGCGCTTCATGAGAAACGAATCTGCAGGCAAGGTTCTCCAGTTTACCGAATGCAAGATCATCGACAAAGACGAAGACGGCAACGGTGAGATTTGCTTCAAGGGCGAGCAGGTCATGCTCGGATACTACAACAAGCCTGAAGCTACAGCAAAATGCATCGTCGACGGCTGGTTCCGCACGGGAGACCTGGGACATCTCGATGACGACAACTATGTATATATAACTGGCCGTAAGAAGAACGTCATTATCGCTTCGAACGGAAAGAATGTCTTCCCAGAAGAAATCGAAGAGAAGGTTAACAGAAGCCGTTTTGTCGAGGAGAGCATGGTCTGGGCGTACGACGAGAAAGAATCCTCGGGCAAGAAGGGTATCTGCGTGACTGTCAGAGTCGACAAAGAGAACGTTGCAGAGGAGCTCGGAGAAAAAGCAAACGACGAGCAGGAAGTTTTCAAGCTGATCAGCAAGGAAATCGACAGCTACAATAAGAACGTACCTGCTTGGAAGAAGGTAACTCACATCTTCATCAAGACCAAAGAGTTCAACAAGACAACTGGTATGAAGATAAGAAGATTCGTCGAAGAGAACAAGCTCGGAGACTAGTACTAACAAAAGGCAGGCACTTAGAGGCAAGAGGTAATATCATGAGGAAATATCCGGCGCATATCCTGGATCACAAACTGCTCAGGAAGAATATGAGAAAAGTGGTATCCTGGTGCAACAAAGAAGGCATAGATGTTGCCGGCGTAATCAAGGTTACAAACGGCATGGCTTCGGTTGCCGAGGATTACGTCCAAAGCGGAGCGAAATGGATTGCTTCTTCTCGAATCGAACAGCTCGAGAGAGTCAAATCGGCAGGTGTCAAAGCTCCCAAGCTGATGATACGCATACCGATGATTTCCGAACTGGACAGGCTCGTGGAGGTATGCGAATACAGTTTGCAAAGCGAACTGAGGACTCTCAAGGAGCTGGATGTCAAGGCTCACTCCGCAGGCAAGCTTCACAAGGTAATTCTCATGGCAGACCTGGGAGACCTTAGAGAAGGATATACCGATCTGGATGAGCTTGTCGCAGTAGCAGAATATGTAGATAAGGAACTTAGCTTTGTCCATCTGGCAG
This sequence comes from uncultured Mogibacterium sp., assembly GCA_964346775.1. Classification (GTDB taxonomy): domain Bacteria; phylum Bacillota; class Clostridia; order Peptostreptococcales; family Anaerovoracaceae; genus Crickella. Next base: position 2,799 of record CAYFWG010000001.1, on the reverse strand, counting down.
GCATAGGAACCAATCTCGGATGCTACGGATCGATAATTCCGACCAAAGAGAAGATGGATCAGCTTGTGGAGTATGCAGAGGCTGTGGAGGGGAAGGTCGGAAGGAAGCTCGAGATTATTTCGGGCGGAGCGACGGCTAGCCTCCTACCGGTATTCGACAAAGAGATGCCGAGCAGGATCAATATGCTGAGAGTCGGCTCAGCTGTTTTCACAGGGCCGCTTGAAGATATATGCACATGTTACGGAAGAGACGAGATGAATGCTTTGCACGACGACTGCTTCACACTCGAAGCCGAGGTGGTCGAAGTCAAGACCAAACCGACTCACCCAATTGGCAAGATCGGTGTCGACGCTTTCGGACAGAAAAGAGACTACGTCGATAGGGGAAATCGAAGACGCGCCGTTCTAGCGATAGGACGTGCCGACTACGGCGACTATGCTGACATACTTCCTCAGCTTGAAGGAGCTGAAGTAATTGGAGCTTCTGGAGACCATACACTCATCGACGTGCAGGACTGCAAGGAGCACATAATACCAGGGGATGTAATTCGCTTCAAACTGAAATACTCGGCAATTTTGAATTTGACGAGTAGCGAAAATGTCAACAAATACGAGCTTGACAGACTAGACGGATAATCGCAAAATAATGCGACATACCATAAACAAGCAATAAATCACGATAAATCGCAAAATAATGCAATAAATCATAATAAACCACAAAAATTAAGAGGCAATACGCAACGAAAGGACTGGAAATGGCAGGACAAACAATCAATGAAATCACAAGAGAAGGTTATAACCAGCTCAACGAGGAGTACAACCATCTCGTTACTGTGGAGCGTCAGGAAAATGCAGAAAGACTGAAGGAAGCGATTTCTCTCGGAGACATCAGCGAAAACTCGGAATACGATGCAGCGAAAGACGCACAGGCTGAAACAGAGGTAAGGATAGCCGAGATCGAAGAAATGCTTCGTACGGTTAAAGTTATCGACGAGTCTGACGGAGATACTGTTCAGACTGGAAGCATAGTTACTATAGAGGATATGGTTCTCGGAATTACAGAGACGTATCACATGGTAGGAACTTCCGAAGCAGATCCTCTTCATGGAAAGCTGTCGAACACTTCTGTAGTCGGAGCTCACATTAAAGGATTGAGAGCAGGCGACACTGCTGAATTCCATGTTCCTGATGGAATGGCCAGATACAAGGTTCTGGAGGTTAGGAATGACAAGTAATAACAATAATGATCGAAATCCGCAAGTCGAGGAAAGGGAATTAACCGAAACCGAGATAAGCGAACAGAGACAGATTAAGAGGAAGAAGCTCGACGAACTCAGAGCCATGGGTAGAGACCCCTACGTTACAGAAACCTATGACGTATCTGCACACTCGGTCGACATCAAAGAAAATTTTGATGCGATGGAAGATGAAGAAGTCAGGGTTGCTGGACGTAGAATGGCTTTCCGTAGGATGGGCAAGGTTGCCTTTGTCGACCTCCAGGATAAGCAGGGCAGAATCCAGATATTTGTCGCAAGAGACAATATCTCCCCAGAAGAGTATCAGGTGTTCAAGACTTACGATATCGGCGACATTATCGGCGTCAGAGGTGAAGTTTTCAAAACCAAGATGGGAGAGATCAGCATAAGAGCTGAAGAGGTTCAGCTCCTGTGCAAATCCTTGCAGGTTCTTCCTAACAAATGGCACGGTCTCAAGGATACTGACCTAAGATACCGCCAAAGATACGTCGACCTCATCATGAACCAGGACGTCAAGGATACCTTCCTGAACAGAGCGAAGGTAATCTCGACTATGAGAAGAGTACTCGAGGACGACTACGATCTGATAGAAGTCGAGACTCCAGTTCTCGGAAATATAGCAGGCGGAGCAGCCGCAAGACCTTTCCATACTCACCACAATACTTTGGACATAGACCTGACGCTCAGGATCTCCCTCGAGCTTCACCTCAAGAGGCTGATTGTCGGAGGGCTTGACGGAGTATACGAGATCGGTAAGGTTTTCCGTAACGAAGGAATGGACAAGAACCACAGCCCTGAGTTCACTTCCATGGAAGCGTACAAAGCGTACGGCAATATGGATACGATGATGGATCTCATGGAGCAAGTGACATATAAGTGCGCCATGGCTGTCAACGGAACCCCGATTATCAAGTACGGAGATAAGGAATTCGACGTAACTCCTCCTTGGAACAGAATCGATATGACTGAGGCTGTTATCAAGGTGACAGGAATTCCTTTCGATAAGATAGACACAGATGAAGAGGCTATCGAAGCTGCAAAGAAGTACGGAATGGTACTCGAAGACGAGAGCGAATGGACGAGGGGCAAACTCGTAGCAGAGATGTTTGAGAACTACTGCGAAGACATACCTGGATTCCTCGACGGACCTTGCTTTGTCTGCGGCCATCCAGTAGAGGTTTCACCTCTTGCCAAGAAGGATCCGAGCAATCCTCGCATTACCAGAAGATTCGAGTCATACATCAACGGCTGGGAGCTTTCGAACGCTTTCTCCGAGCTGAACGACCCGATCGACCAATACGAGAGATTCATGGAACAGCAAAGACAGCTCGACATGGGCATCGACGATGAAGCACATCCGATGGATACGGACTTTGTCAACGCTCTCGAAGTTGGAATGCCTCCAACAGGCGGAATCGGTATCGGAATCGACAGACTTGTAATGCTGCTCACAGACAGGGCACCTATAAGACACGTCCAGCTCTTCCCGACAATGAAGCCTCTAGGCAAAGAAAAGGCTGAAAATGGGGCTTTAGAAGGTGAAA